>NZ_JASPFC010000024.1:0-43521 GCF_031296635.1 Actinomyces acetigenes | reverse complement strand
TCCTGTGGACCCCGGCCGATGAGGCCGCCCAGTGGGCGCCGCCGCGAGCCGGGCTCGGACCGCAGGAGCCCGACCCCGGACAGGCACCCGCGGGCGGGGCGGTCGGCGGGCCGACGGTGGTCGGCGTGCTCATTGACCCGATGGCGCAGGGCGCGCACGCCGAGACCGATCTGGCGGCCCTGGGAGTGTTCGGGCAGCGCTACCTGGATCGCATCTACGCGGCCTACCACGAGGTCTCGCCGCTGGCGGAGGGCTGGCGCGAGCGGGTGGGCCTGCACTCCTGGCACATCATTATGATTCACGCCTTCCTCTTCGGCGGAGGCTATGGCGGGGAGGCGGTCGCCGTGGCCCGCCAGTACCTGTGAGCCGATGCCAGCCAGGACATCGCACCCATTTTGTCCGCCTGGGACGACTTTGAAACCGGCTAGAAGAAGAGCCGTCCGCGTTTGTGCTGGTCAAAGCAATTTGCCTGCGCGTCGACCAGCAGAGACGACGTCAAAGTCGTCCCATCTGGACACTTTTCGGGCTACGCGGCCCCGTAGGCTGGTCGGGTGAGACCTCGACGACGTCAACAGCGCCTGATGCGCGGGGTCGTGTACGCCCTCGTGCTGCTGGTGGTCATCGGCATGATCCTGGCGGTGGTGGGTCCGGCCCTCGCCAGCGCGGCTCCGACGGCGCCGGAATCCGGGGCGGCGCCTGCGTCCGATGCCACCTCGGCCTCGCGGCCGGCGCCGGTGGTCGTCCTGGCGACGAGCAATCTCACCTGGGCGGACCTGCGGGAGCAGGCCTCCCGCGGGGGCGCCGGTGAGGACTCCGGTTCCTCCGGCACCGGCTCGGCGGCCACCCACCTGCTGGCCTTCGCCTGGCGGGGCGAGCCGATGAACCTGTCCGTGCGCACCCCGGCAGACCGCACCTGCCCGGCCGACGCCTGGCTCACCCTGGGCAGGGGCAAGCGCGCGCGCGCCATCGAACCGGCCGCTTCCTGCACCGGCCCCACCACCGCGATCCCCCGCGACACCCCTCTGGCTGGGGCGCTCGGGCGCGACGTCTCGATCCGGGCCGTCGGCCCCGGCACACAGCTGGCCACGGGGGTACCGGGGGGCTCGCAGAACACGCCCGGCCCCTTGGTGCCGTCGGTGGCTGAGGCCCTGGCCGCTGACGCTGACCTCACGATCGTCGACACCGCCCGGGCCGCCTCCACCGACGCCGAGCGGATCGCCACCCTCGACGACGCCCTGCGCACGGTCCAGGAGCGGGCGCGCCCCGGCACCCGCATCATCATCGCCTCCCTGGCCGACGACGAGGCCCCCGGGCCCCAGATGGCGGTCCTGCCCGCGGGCACGAGGAGCGCGCGCGGCACCTCCGAGGGTCTTGTCGTCGGCGACTCCACGCACCAGCCGGGCCTGGTCCAGCTGACCGACCTCACCCCGACTCTCGTGTCCGCCCTGGCCGGCCGCCGTGACCCGGCCTTCGACGGCCAGGCGCTCACGCTGCCCCAGACCGGCCGCGCAGGCGTGGCAACGGCCGACACAAGCACCGCCACCGGGGACGCCCGCATCTCGCGGCTGGCCGACGACGCCCTGCACGCCCGCGCCTCCCAGGCCACGGTTATGCAGGCCAGCGCCCTGCTCATGGGGCTGACCGTGGCGCTCCTGGTCTGGGCGGCCGTCGCGCTGCGCGCCCCGAAGGCGAGCCGGCGCACGGCTCTCCGCCGCCTGGTCACGTGGGTGGCCGTCTACCTCAGCGGTCTGCCGACGGCGTTGCTGCTGGTCAATGCCGCCCCGTGGTGGCGTGTGGGGGCTCGGGCCGGTTCCCCCTCGGGATGGGCCTCGCTCGTCGCCATGGCCGCAGCCGCGCTGGCCGCGGCCGGGATCGTGGGACTGGCCGCCGGGATCGTGGCGCTGGCGCGACGGCGCCGACGGTCCCACTCCGCCGCCTCACCGCTTCCTTCGCCTTCAGCGCTCGGCGCCACGGGAGCCGCCGAGCCGGCCGGATCAGCCGACGCCCTCTGCGCCCGGGGGGAGGCCACGGCCGAGCCGCAACCGGACGAGGCCGGCGACCCCACCCCCTCCACGTCGGCGCCTGCACCCCGCAACGGGACGAGCCTGACAGCACTGCTGGTGGCGGCAGCGATCCCGCTGGCCTGGCTGGTCGACGCCGCTGCGGGCGCGCCCCTGGCCTTCAACAACCCACTGGGCATGAACGCCGTGGTGGCGGGTCGTTTCTACGGAGTGTCAAATACGGCTTTCGCACTGGCGGCCGGTGCGCTCATCGTCGTCATCACCGGTGTCTGGGCGGCGCTGGGCGGTGGGAGGCGGACCGCGCTGGTGGTGACGTCCCTGCTGGGCGGGGCGGCGCTGCTCGTTGATGGCGCCCCGCAGCTGGGCGCGGACGTGGGCGGCGCCCTGACGCTGGTGCCGACGCTGGCCTTCCTCGGGGCGGGCCTGGCAGGTCTGCGCCTGAGCTGGCGGCGCTGGCTGGCCATCGGGGCCGTAACGGTCCTGGTGGTGGGCGGGTTCGCCGTCATTGACCTCATCCGCCCCGGTGGGCCCACGCACCTGGGGCGCTTCGCCCGTCAGGTGGCCGACGGCTCGGCCGCAGGCGTGCTGGGGCGCAAGGCGTACGCGCTAGTCGGCCCCTTCATCACGAATCCGGTCATGGCAACGGCCCTGGGCTGCGCCGTGGCCTTCGTGGCTGCCGCCCTGTGGTGGGGGCGCCGGCAGGTGCGGGCCTGGCGCAACGGCACGAGCCCCTACGCCTGGCTCGCCTCCGCCGCCCACGGGGACATTCCGCGCGTTGGGGGACTGGAACCCTGTCCCCTCACGCGTGAACTGTCCCCCTCCGCACACTGGGCGTCGACGGCGCTGAAGTCCCTGGGGGTGCTGACGCTCGTGGCCGTCCTGGTCAACGACTCCGGTGTCACGATGGCCGGCTTCATCCTGGTGGCCGCCGCCCCTGCCCTGCTGGCGCTGACGCTGACCGGGAGCGAGTCGGCGCGCTAGCGCTCGGCCGTCTCCGAGGTGGCTTGCGATCCGTCACCATGGTGCGGCTTCTCGGCGGGCTCGACGTCGTCGTCAGCCTTGGGGGTCTGCGGCACGGCGCGGTAGGCAAAGAAGTGGTCCTGCTCAGCGGCCGCCTTCTCGAAGGAGGCGCGCGGCACGCGATGGCGGCGCAGCTTGCGCCGAGTCACAGCCCGCAGGACATCCTTGTACTGGGAGGCGCGGTGCATCGTGCCGGCCCGGTCGTTACCGGTGACGCGGTGGGTGATGTCGCAGGGGACCTCGATGACGGCGAGCCCGGCCACGAGGACGTCGATGGTCAGGCCGACCTCCACCCCCCAGCCGTCAGCCAGGGGCACCGCCTTCTCATAGGCCTCACGGCTCAGGCATCGCTGGCCGGACAGCGGCGCCACCGGCAGCCACCCGGTGGACAGCGAGATGGCCCGCCTGGCGGCGCGTACGACCCGGCCGCGGCCGCCGGCCCCGGACTGCTTGGGGGGAACCGCGATGGACATGTCGGCCACGCCGTCGATGACCGGAGGCACCAGCTCGGCACAGGAGGCGGCCGAGTCCCCCAGGTCGGCGTCGATGAACAGCAGCAGCCGGGCGGGACCGTCGGAGTAGTCACGCATGGCGACGACGGAGGCCCCGGTCTCCATGGCGGAGGCCTTCCCGCGCGAGACGGAGTGGCGGACCGTCACGGCCCCGGCGGCGCGGGCGTGGTCCTGGGTCCCGTCGGTCGAGCCGTCGTCGACGACGATGACAAGGTCCACTCGCGGGATGGAGCGGCAGGCCCGGACGGTGGTGGCGATGCGCTCAGCCTCATCCTTGGCAGGGATGACCACGGCAACGCGCTGGTCGGGCCGCTTGGTGGAACTCACTCCCCCAGGGTATCCAGAGTCTTGGCTTCCAGCCGATACCTGAGCGCCCCGTTATCGCGCACCTTTTTTGTGAGGCCCGTCAAGTTCTTCGATCTCGTGCGACACGGCGCGGGATCCTCAGGCTCCGCGAGCGGCGGACGCACGCCAGCCTGGCCCCGCGGGCGTCGTGCCAGTCATTGCGACACGCCGATGTGCCGCGAGAAGGACAACCACCCCACTCAGGCCTTCCTGAGCAATTTTGTGTCAAACCTTCAGCATGGGACAACGGTCCCCGGAGAAACTGAGAAATCTTGCAGCAATGAATCAGATTCCCTCATTCTGGCGCTAGAGTTGTCTGTTTCGGCATGTCACACCCGGTTCTCGTGGCACAGTGGAGACAAGGAGCCCGTCAACGGAGCCGGGTTCCGCTGGCGCATCTCGCGTCCTTCCGTGTGCCGGGGCGACTCCCCTGCCGCCCCGGCACGCCTTGGTCCTCACCGCAGGCCGCCCAACCCGCAGCATTCACCGCCCCCACTCATCAGCGCAGGCAGCGGGGCATTCACTAGGGCACCCACCCCACGCCGCCCTGCCTTCCGCCGACCTCTGGCGGGCGGGGGCGGACCAGAGCGCCGTCCACAAGTGCCCCGGGGCCCGACCGACGGCAGGGCCGGCCCCGGCAGCACCACCCCTGCACCCTTTGTGCAGGTCAGTGCAAGGCGCTTGCGAGCAGATCGAGCCCCACGCTGCCCAGGTCGATGCCCCGGTTGTGGAAGGCGCGCAGGTCCAGCTCGCCGCCCTCGGTGCGGGCCTGCGCCTGGGCGCGGCGCCGACCGGCCTGCCAGACCCGTTCCCCCACCGCGTAGGCCAGCGGCTGGGCCGGCCACCCCAGGTGCCGGGAGACCTCGAAACGCAGACGCCCCTCGGAGATCACGGTGTGGTGGCGCAGCACCGCGGTGACGGTCGCCCGGTTCCACTCGTGGCAGGCCCCCGGGAGGGCTGCGACGTCGTCGGGCACGGGGAGCCGGGAGTGGACTCCCAGGTCCACGAGGACGCGGGCCAGGCGCCAACGGCGTGCCGCCAGGCGGCCGAAGCGGTCCTCGGGCGTGGGCATGAGCCCGAACTCGTCGGCGAGGGACTCGGCGTACAGGCCCCAGCCCTCGTCGCACCCGGGCACGGAGCCCAGGTAGCGCTGCCAGGCGGTCAAGCGCGTGCTGGTGGCGTGCGCACCGACGTGGACGTGGTGCCCCGGGACCGACTCGTGCAGGATCGTGGTCCGCTCCTTCCACGGCCACACCAGCTGCTCGCCGTCGGCCAGGGAGCGCATGACGATGCCGGGCCGGCGCTCCCCGCCGGTACCGCGCGGCTCCTCGTAGTGGACCGCGCCGTCGCCGGGCTCCCCGAGGCGCACTCGGGGACGGCCC
This sequence comes from Actinomyces acetigenes, assembly GCF_031296635.1. NCBI lineage: Bacteria > Bacillati > Actinomycetota > Actinomycetes > Actinomycetales > Actinomycetaceae > Actinomyces > Actinomyces acetigenes. The sequence goes on along the minus strand of NZ_JASPFC010000024.1, from coordinate 38,241 downwards.
AGGCCGTCGGGCGGGTCGAGGATCCGGCCGACGACGGCGTCCCAGGCCTCGTCAGCCACCTCCTGTGCCCAGGTCGTGTAGTCCTCCGGGCGCAGGGCGCGGGTCGGGTCGGCGCGCAGGTGCCGGTTGAGGCTGCCGGCATTGGCGCCGGGTCCCAGGACGTCGACGGCGATGGCGTCCTGCTCGGCGATGACCCGCCCCAACTCCTCGGTAGCCCAGGCATAGGTCTCCTCGGGGTCGACCCGCGTGCCCAGGACGCGGCGCATCCACAGGGCGTGGCGCTGCGGGCCGACCCCCTCGGCCTGGGGAGCGCGAGGCGAGAGCGTCGTGCGCAGGTGCGAGGCGAAGTCCAACGCGGCGCGGCGGGCGACGATGTCGGCCTCCTGAAGCTGGACGTGCAGGGTGGCCGGCAGGTCCTCGGGCAGCGCCTGAGTGCGGCGCCGAGCGAGGTCGCGCGCCTGCCCGGCGACGACGTCGACCTGACTGAGCGGGGCGATCACACCGGCCTCGGCGGAGGCGGCCAGGGAGGCGGCCAGTCCCTCCAGGGCGGTGGGCAGCGCCTCCAGGCGGGTGCGGTGCAGGTTCCAGGCGTCCTCCCACTTGGCCTCGGCCTCGGCGAGGTCCGCCTCCTCGGAGCCGGCACGGTCGGGGGCCTCAGGGGGCCGATGCAGCTGACGGGCGATCTGCTGGAACGGCGAGGAGAGGAAACCGAGGTTGCCACCCTCCTCCCCGGCGGAGATGAACTGGATGGAGGTCTCCAGACGCTCCAGGAGGTGGCGGCGCAGGAGCTCGTCAGAGCCGGTCGAGTGGTCGACGGCGGCCACGCGGTGGCGCAGGGAGCGCTCGGCACTGAGACGCTCGACCAGCCCCGCGGGCGAGTAGTCGGGCAGGATGGTCCCGCCGGGCAGACCGGTGCGGGCGGCCGCCTCAGGGTCGTGGGCGCACAGGAGCAGGGCGTACTCGTCAGCAAGGTCACGCAGGACGACGCCGGCCGCCGCGGTCTCGGAAGGCGAGTGGACCGAGGAGCGGGTGACGGTCTGGGCGGAGGTGTGGGCGGCGGGCGCCGCGGAGGCTGCCGCCTCGACCTCATGCACGCTCAAGGGGGCGCCGGCCGTGCGGACGGCCCGCCAGGTTCCTGAGCTCGGGTAGTGCGGATGGACCGGTGGCCGCTCGGGCGGCCCGGTGCTCACCGGACTGGTGACGGGCACAGGCGTGACGTCCGCCGTGCCTGCGGGGGCGTCCTGCGTGCGGGAGCCGGTCGAAGGTGCAGCAGGTTCGGCGGGAAAGTACTTAGAGGGGTGATCGGTCATCACAACAGGCCTTTCGCTTCACTCACCGCATGGCGTGCGGGCCCGGCGGCGACATTGCCGTTTCACCAGGGTGCCAGGAAGCGGAACAAAGGTCCATAGGCATCGCAGATCTGACGGCGAAGAAGATTGGATAGTTGATAGGCGCCTCGCCCTGCTTGAAGGCGGCGGGCGCGGGTAGGAACTGGTACTGGTCTGACCCCGAGGTGCGAGGCTCTACGACGAGCCCGGACCGGAACCTCGGCCTCGGATGCGGGGAGCCGGGGCTCCCCCTCCGACCGACACGGGCGCCCGAGGGCGCGGGCCGGGATCAGCGAGTGGCTACTGGGTAGCGGTCGAGAGGCGTCGATGGCGGCCAGCCGATGAGCAGGGGCGCAGCAGACTGACACGCATGGCCGTCGACCGCGGCGCGCAGCCGCAAACGGTACGGGTCATCAGTGCTCCTCTCATCCTGGACGGGCCGAGGCACCCCGGCGTGGAGCGCTCGTCGCACGCTCATCGCGCCGTGATGGACATGATTGAAGGACGCGGCGCCGGTGGTGTCAAGGATCTGCGGTCGAGGTTCACCCATACCGATATCTGCGCAGGTCAGAGGCACTCTCGGAAGTTCGCCGACGTCGTTGCGCTACCGCCATTGGCAACGTTAACAAGGTGTTCGTCCACCCTCTGAGCGCCACCCCTTGGATCCTGCATCGACCACATGCTGGTCGTTCAGGGTTGACAGCGGCAGTCGGACCGTGGCGCCCCATGACTTCTGAGGGCTTCAGCTGTCATGGCACCTACAACACAGATGGACAGCCTGCCTGGGCGTCGAGACTGCGTGAGCACGTCACCGAAGGGGTGCACATCGCCACTATCTCGGGAGTCGAAGACCCCGACCTGCCGGCACCCCAACAGTCCCGGCACCTCTCCCCACCTTGACAGATAGGTTAACTAAGTTAACCTATCTAGTGTGAAGATAGACCGGCGCAGCACGGACACCCGTCAGCGACTCATCGACACTACCCTGGACCTCATCGAGACCCACGGCTGGAGCGAGGTGACGCTGGGCGGCGTGGCTCGTGCGTGTCAGGTGACCACACCCGCCTGCTACAAGCACTTCCCGTCCAAGACCAGCCTCTTCGAGGCTGCGGCGCGTCAGCTGTCCACCTCGCTGGGCGAGCGTGCCGTCCCCCTGATCCAGGATGATCCGATCGAGTCGCTCGTCGGCATCGGCTCCCTCCTGGTAGACCTGGCCACCGAGCACCCGCGACTCTTCGAGTTCAATCAGGTCAGCCCCGCGGCCATCGCCGCGCTCGACCGATTAGAGGAGCACCCGCTGCTGGCGCTGACCCGTGGCGAGGTGGAGCGCCTGGCCGCACAGCGAGGAACCGAGCCGGAACCGCTTCACCTTCTGGTGTGGTCCTGCCTTCAGGGCTACACCCAGCTCATCGCCGCCGGCGCCACCGACGCTGACGCCGCCTTCATCCGCGCAGCCCTGCGCGCCATCGTCACGATTGGAGATAACTCATGACCGCCAAGAACACCCTCAAGACAACGGGCAAGCGCACCCTCATCGTCTACGCCCACCCCTACGACGGCTCCTTCAACCACGCCGTGCTCGAGTCCGCCACCTCCGCCCTGGACAAGGCCGGCCAGCCCTACGACGTCGTCGACCTCTACGCCGACGGCTTCGACCCGCGCTACACCGCCGAGGAGCTGGCCCTGTTCAGCGAGGGCGGCACGCTGGACCCGCTGGTGAGCCACTACCAGAAGCTCATCGAGGGCGCCTCGCGCATTGTCTTCATCTGCCCGATCTGGTGGAGCGAGGTGCCCGCCATCGTCAAGGGCTTCGTGGACAAGGTCATGAAGCAGAACTGGGCCTACCACGCGACGGCCTCCGGGGTGAAGGGCCACCTCACCCACATCCAGCAGGTGCTGGTACTCACCACCTCAACCGCCCCGACCTGGTTCCTGCGCCGGTTCTGCGGCAACTACGTCAGCTCGGTGTTCCTGGGCGCCGCCCTCAAGCAGCTGGGCATGCGCGGACGGAGCTGGGTCAACTTCGGCAAGGTGGGCAAGGCCGGCCGACGCCAGCACAAGAAGCACCTCAAGCACGTCGCCCGCCTCGTGGTGAAGTGAGGGATGAGCACCACCGAGCCGGGCATTTTTCGCGTAGCCCAACAGAAATTCCGTAGGGCTACGCGAAAAATGCCCGGCTCGACGAGAAAGGGTCAGAGGTTGACCTGCCGGGAGATGATGCCGGCCTTGGCGCGGCGGACCTCGGGGCTCAGGGGGCTGGCGTCGGCCAGTGCGGCCTCCAGGCGCTTACCCATGGCCTGCAACGGCTTGGTGAGCTCGTCGGCCTCCGTGCCGGGGACGAGCTCCCACACCGGGATGGCCAGGCCGTTGGCCCGGAAGGCGCCGACGAAACGCGCCCCCTCCTCCAGGTCGGACTCGCGCGCGGCGTGAATGCGGGCGAAGGCGTTGAAGAACTCGTCCTCATCCTCCCCGCGCACCCAGCGCACGAACTCCTTGGCGCCCAGTCGGCACCAGTAGGCGTGCTCGACGCCGGGCACGGGCCGGGTCGGGGCGATCTCCTCCTTGGCGCGCTCGATGGCCTCCTCAATGACCTGGCGGGCCTGCGCGTCACCGGCCCCGGCCTGCGGGTCGATCCAGAAGTCGAAGGTCTCGCGCACGGAGACCACCGGCGCCTCACTGGTGTCGAGGATGTCCTGGAGGCGCGGGCCGGGCTCGGGCAGACCGTCGGTGCGCAGGGCCTGGCCCTCGGGCAGCTCGAGGGTGGCCAGGACGGCGGCGGCGACGTCGCGGGAGGCGTCCCCGGAGTGCATGGAGGTCTGCATGGCCACGAGGACCTCACCGTCGGAGCGCTTAAGCCCCTGGACGAACTCGGGCAGAAGCGTGACGAGCTGGATCTGCTTGCCCCCGTACTCCTTGGTCAGGCGCACGGTGGCCGTGGCGGCCGGGATGATCTGGGCCATCGCCACGAGGTCCTCCTCGGCCGGCAGACCGGCGAAGGGGCGGGCGACGAACTCGATGCTCTGTTTGCGGGGCTTGGCCGACGCGGCGGCCGGACGGCGCCCGTGGCGCTTCTTCTTCGACATGCCCGTCAGCCTACCGGCCGCGTGGCGCCCCACCGAGGTCGACGGCGGCCCGTCGCCACCCCATGACGCGCCTCACGACGGCCCGCGGCAGCTCGCACCTCCCGTCGAGGCCCGCCGCCGGTGGGCGAGCGCCGAGGCACTCCCCCCACCTCAGAAGCTCGAGGAGGAGCCCGACCCGGAGAAGCCGCCACCGCCGCTGTAGCCGCCGGAGAAGCTGCTTCCCGAGAAGCTGGAGCCGGAGCTGCTCGACGGCGTGTAGGAGGAGGCCGAGCTGTACCCCACCACCAGGTCGGAGACCGGGGTGAAGGAGCTGAAGGACCCTCCGGCGCCGACACCCGAGCCGGATGAGCTGATGGCGGAGATGGCCGGGGAGGAGGGGTTGAGGCGGATCGTCGAGTGCGGGTTGTAGCTGCCGTGTCCCCCGCCCAGGTACCAGTAGCCGGCGTAGAAGGCGTCATTGGAGGAGCGCGAGTCGTAGCGTCGACGGCGCTCGTCGGCGTACCTGGAGGTGTCGGCGTCAATGGCCTCGCGCGCGAGCCGGGCGGCCCTCGTCTTCGTCTCGTCGGCGATCTTGTCGAGCTCGTCGAGAGCGGCCGAGGGCTGGAGCGAACCGTTCTCCAGATCGGAGGTCATCACGTCCAGGCGCTGCTTGCAGGAGTGAACCCACTCCCGCTCCTCCTTGGAGCGCTCCGGGATCGCGCCCCTGTTGGCGACGACGGAGCTGTCGATCTGGTGGCACAGCCTCCGCAGCGACTGCAGGTCCTCCAGGACCGGCCCCTGCTCGTTGCTCCAGACGTGGTCCCAGCCGTGGGACCGGCTCAGGAAGGTGGCGGTGTTGGCGATGACGTCGTCGAGGGAGTCCAGGAGCTCGGAGCGCTTCTTCAGCTCGGTGGCCCGTCCCAGCACCGACATGCCGAACCACTGGGTGCGGTAGGGGCTGCCGAAGTCCTGCCAGGAGCGGGTGACCTTCTCATACTCGCTGCGGAACCACCGGTAGCGGGCCATGACCTGGGCCCCGTGCGGCTCATCCTCGGGGATCGTGCCGGCCAGGAGCTCGGTGGTCTCGTAGTCGTGGGTGACCTGCGAGTAGTGGCGCAACGCCTCACGCGCCCGGCGTCGCGCCGTGAAGCCGCGCCACAGGTAGTACACGAGCCAGGCGAGGCCCACGAGTGCCGAGATCCCGGGCAGGATGTAGGTCGTGCCCACGTCACCGCCTCCGGGCCGGCCGATGATGTCGGCGGCCTTGGCCGCCATGGAGACGGTGCCCCCGTACCAGTCGGCCTGGCGGTACTGGTTCTTGGCGGCGTCCTGGATGGCGGCCTGCTGCTCCAGGGGGACTGCGACGTCCTCACCGAAGTAGCAGCCGACCTTGCGCGCCTCCGGGGCGACCGCCAGGATCACCAGGCCGTCGCTCCAGTAGTTGGAGTTCGACGTCGAGATCCACGGGACCTCAGTGTCGCTGGCGTGCGAGCGGGCGTACTCCAGCACCGAGTCGTTGAGGTTGTCGACGTCCCAGCCCGGGACCGTGAGCACGGCGACGTGGACGTCCCGACGGAAGCGCATCGCCTGGATCTCCTTGGCCAGTGGCTCGCTCTGAAGCACCCCGGCCTCGTCGTGAACCTCCACGCTGGGGTGATGGCTCTCCCCGAAGGGCCAGATGACCATGATCGGCAGTACGGCGATGAGGGCCAGGCTCACCACCACGTTGGCGACGAAGGCCGTCACCGACCAGATTCCACCGAGCCCGACGACGCCGGACTGTTTCATGTGCCTCATCAGCACTTCCTTTTCCTTGCGTGGGCCCGGCGTTCGAGGCGTGCCGACGTCAATACCCTGGGAAGGTCCCGTCCCCAAGATATCCCACACCGACATTCAGGGACCGACGCGGGCCGGCGTATCCGACAGGCGCGACGGTTCCCCCCACAGCGCCAGAGCTGACCGGGTTCCAGTAGCCGGCGTTCCTCCAGGGGCCGACGACGCCCCGCAGGCTGCGGGTACTCGGGCGGAGGGAGGCTTCGGCGTCGAGAGAGTTGAGGCGCGGCACCGCACCGGTCACGCGGGCTGCCAGGCCGCTCCCCGCCCGGCGGGCATCGGCCGCTATCCAGGCGAGCTCGTCGAGCGCCGCCGAGGGCTGCAGCAAGCCGGCTGACAGCTCCGCGGTCATGTCGCTGAGGCGCTGGTGGTGGGCCCGAACCAGCTCGCGCGCCTCCGCCGTGCCGCAGGAGGTGAACGCGCAGGAGTCGATCCACTGACACTGGCCCAGGAGCAGGTTGAGCTCATGAAGAACCGGTTGCTGCTCCTCGTGCCAGAGCCTCTCCCAGTTGGAGGACAGGCTCAGGAACGCGGCGTTGCTGGCGATGATGTCGTCGGTCGAGTCCAGTGCGGCCGAGCGCCGCTTGATCTCACAGACCCGTTGGAACACTCCCGGTTCGAACCACTGGGCGCCCCGGGGGCTGCCGAGGTCCTGCCAGGAGCGGGTCAGGCTCTCGTACTCGTCGCGGAACCAGCGGTAGTGGGCCATGACGCGGGCGCCGCGGGTCTCGCCTTCAGGGATGAGTCGGGCATGGAGCTCGGTGGCCTCGTAGTCGTAGGTGACCCGCGCGTAGTGCCGCAGCGCCTGCTCGAACATGCACCGTGCGGAGAAACCGCGCCACAGGTAGTAGGTGATCCCGCCGGCACCGACAATGGCCAGGAGCATCAAGACGGGTAGGAGGCCAGGCGCCCAGGCCGCCGCAGCCACCGGTGAGAGCGCGGCCGCCAGGCCCGCCGTCATGATGGTGCAGAAGAACAGCAGCGAGCGGATCCCTCCGAGGCGGACGACGAGAGGAAGGCGCATGGGCGGCATCTTCTTCCTCTCAAAACCTCGACGCGGAGTCCTGGTCGGATGGTGGCTCAGTGGCCACCAGCCGTGCCTCATCCTTACCCGCGGTCACACCGCTTGCCATGGGGAGAGCAACACGGGGGCAGCCGACCTGGCCTCCCGCAGTCATCCGGGTGGGCCTGGCCTGTACTGCACGAGGGTCGGGTGTCACTGGGGGAGAGTTGTGCGTACTGCACGAAGGCCCCACCTACGCGCAGTACGCACAACCCCTGGCCAGGACACCCCGACCCTCGTTGAGTAGGTCGGGACCGGCTCAGGACCGGGCGGCGATGGCCTCGATCTCGACACCGGCCCCCAGCGGCAGGGCGGCCACCCCGAAGGCGGCCCGGGCCGGGAGGGTCTCGCCGGTGAAGTAGCGGGCGTAGACCTCGTTGACGGCGGCGAAGTCGGCGATGTCGGCGAGCAGGACCGTGGTCTTGACGACGTCGTCGTAACTGAGGCCGGCCTCGGCCAGGATGGCGCCCACGTTCTTGAGGACCTGCTCAGCCTGGGCCTGGATGTCGCCCTCGACGAGCGCGCCGGTGGCCGGGTCGAGCGGCACCTGCCCGGAGACGAAGACGAGCGAGCCGGCCTCCTGACCGGTGGAGACGCCCTGGGAGTAGGGGCCGACGGCGGCTGGGGCGTTGGTCGTGGCGATACGGCTGGCGGTCATGGTTCCTCGTTCCTGCTGGACGCTGGGGGTCGGCCGCGTCCCCGGTGAGCGGGGCGGCGGCCCGGGTGGCAGCGCAGTAGCGCCGACGCCCGGGCCAGACTACCCATGTCCTGCGCACCACCTGCTTCTTAACCTCTGAGGCAGCCGGCCATTCTCAAGCCGACGCCTCCCTGCTGCTCCCACGTATGAAGGACCGCCATGAAGCTGCCCAGCATCCCCTCGCGCGATGACCTGGCCTCCCAGGCCCGCGGCCTCGCCAGTCAGGCCGCCTCCGGTGCCGCCAAGGCAGCCGACACGGTGTCCCGGGCAGCGGCCGACACGGGCCGGGCAGCTGCCCGCACGGCCGCCCAGACCTCCCAGCGTCTCGGCGTCGACCAACTTCCGGGCCTGTCCGGCCTGTCCCGGCTGGCACAGGATGACGGAGCCCAGGTCGACGTCGACGCCGGGCCGCGGATCACGGGCACCCCCTTCGCCCGGACCCTCGCCACCGCCTTCGCCGCCCACCCTCACACGCGCAGTGCCGGGAGCTACTTGATGGGCACCTCCCCCATGCGCACCGGCCTTCGTATGGGGGGCCGCGAGCGCAAGCGGCTCAAGAACCACGGCTTCACCCCCGAGACCACCGGCGCCACCGGCGCGCCCAAACTCGATGTCGCCGAGCTCATCCACGTGCACGGCCGTCGCATTCCCAACATCATGCGAAACGCCTCGTCACGGTTCTTCAAGCGCAGTGTCCGCAGAGTACTTGACGTGGGCTCGGCCACCGGCTCGCTGCACTGGATCAGCGTCTCGGAGCAGGAGCAGGCCCGGGGCGCCATGGGGTGGACGCGCCTGTGCGTGGACACCGATCAGGGCCGTCGGTTAGCCGCGCAAAGGGAGGACTGTCACCTCGATATCGTCATCGCGTCAGTGGGCCAGGCCCCCAGTGAGTACGACGCCGACATGGCCGGCCTCCTGCCGCAGGGACTACCGGCCGAGGCCTGGCAGGCCCTGACCGCCGACCCGACCCGCCCGGTGAAGCGCCTGCACCTGCTGGGTCAGGATCGCGTCGCGGTGGACACCGGCGCGGACACCTACGCGCTCTTCCACGACGTGCCCCACCCAGTGCGTGGCTCGCTGCTCATCGTGGGCAACCGGGCGAGGCGGGCCGAGCTGTGGCTGACGGACCGCGAGAACGCCGACATCGACTCTTTCATGTCTTTCGCAGAAACGCTCACAAACCTGCTCGAACTGTTCCTGATCTTCCCCTGACGCCGAGGAGAAGCGCCCCGCAGCACCCGCCACCGCAGGTCTCATCCCGCCACCTGGGACCTACGGCACTTCCGTACGGGCCTTCGCGGCGAGTCCTCCCACGGCGTCGTCGTCGGGCGGCATCCCAGCCTCGCCGACCGGCGCGTCCCAGCCTCGAAGCGCCCGTTGTTTCGCACAGCGAAACGGGCTGATCCAACCAGTGGCACGTGACACACTGTGCCCATGCACGCACGCGCAGGACAGCCAGCACAGCCCGAAGACCTCATCGACGTCGACGAGGTCGTCTCCGCCTACTACGACCTCGTCCCCGACCCCGCTATCCCGGCCCAGAAGGTCGTCTTCGGTACCTCCGGGCACCGCGGCTCCTCTCTGGACACCGCCTTCAACGAGGCCCATATCGTGGCCACGACCGCCGCCATCGTCGAGTACCGCCGCTCCCAGGGCACCGACGGCACCCTCTACCTGGGCCGGGACACGCACGCCCTGTCCGAGCCGGCCTGGCGCACCGCCGTCGAGGTGCTCGCCGGGGCCGGAGTGACCACCGCCGTCGACGCCCGTGGCGCCTACACGCCCACCCCGGCCGTCTCGCACTCCATCCTCCTGGCCAACGGCGCCGGGACCGAGGCGGGGGTGCGCACGAGCGGGCCCGGCCTGGCCGACGGCATCGTGGTGACCCCCTCCCACAACCCGCCGCGCGACGGCGGCTTCAAGTACAACCCGCCCACCGGCGGCCCGGCCGGCTCGGAGGCCACCACGTGGATCGCCAACCGCGCCAACGAGCTGCTCGCCTCCGGGTGGCAGGACGTCCCGCGCGTCCCGGTCGCCGAGGCGCTCGACGGCCCCCACGTCATCAAGCACGACTACCTGGAGACCTACGTCGCCGACCTGGAGAGCGTCATCGACCTCGAGGCGATCCGCAAGGCCGGCGTGCGCATCGGGGCCGACCCGCTGGGCGGCGCCTCGGTGGACTACTGGGGCGCGATCGGTGAGCGCTACGGCCTGGAGCTCACGGTGGTCAACCCCGAGGTGGACCCGGCCTGGCACTTCATGACCCTGGACTGGGACGGCAAGATCCGCATGGACTGCTCCTCCCCCAACGCCATGGCCTCGCTGCGCTCGACAATGACGCCCGACGCCGAGGGCAAGACCCCCTACGACGTCGCCACCGGGAATGACGCCGACTCCGACCGCCACGGCATCGTCACCCCCGACGGCGGGCTGATGAACCCCAACCACTTCCTGGCCGTGGCCATCGAGTACCTCTTCACGCACCGGCCCGACTGGCCCGCCGGGGCCGCCGTCGGCAAGACGCTGGTCTCCTCCAGCCTCATCGACCGGGTGGCCGCCGCGATCGGGCGCACCCTCATCGAGGTGCCGGTGGGCTTCAAGCACTTCGTGCCCGGGCTGCTCGACGGCTCCATCGGCTTCGGCGGCGAGGAGAGCGCGGGAGCCTCCTTCCTGCGCAAGGACGGCACCGTGTGGACCACGGACAAGGACGGCATCATCATGGCCCTGCTGGCCAGCGAGATCATCGCCGTCACTGGCAAGTCCCCCTCCCAGCTGCACGAGGAGCAGGTGGAGCGCTTCGGCGCCAGCGCCTACGCTCGTATTGACGCCGCCGCCTCCAAGGAGGAGAAGGCCAAGCTGGCCGCCCTGACCCCCGAGGACGTGACCGCCACCGAGCTGGCCGGCGAGGAGATCACTGCCCGGCTGGTTGACGCGCCCGGCAACGGGGCCCCCATCGGCGGCCTCAAGGTCGCCACCCAGGACGCTTGGTTCGCCGCGCGCCCCTCGGGCACGGAGGACGTCTACAAGATCTACGCCGAGTCCTTCAAGGGCGCCGACCACCTGGCCCAGGTGCAGCAGGAGGCCAAGAAGGTGGTCGCCGCGGCCCTGGGCGACTGACGGCCACCCCACCGAGCCGGGCATTTCTCGCGTACCCCGACAGAATTTCTGTAGGGCTACGCGAGAAATGCCCGGCTCGGCGTCTGTCTGCCTCCCTTCCCGCACGCGCAGGATGTCCCCGGCCAGCGCCGGGGGCAAGCGATTAAGGTGAGGGCGTGAGCCAGTCACGCCCGTCGAGGCCGTCCAAGCACCACGTCGAGCACTCCTCCGCGCCTTCCGACCCCGCGCCTTCCGCGTCCTCCGCGCCCACCGGCTCCCCAACGAGCCCGGCGGCCGCGTCGGCCGACCAGGCCCTGACGTCGTCCGGCACTACCTCGCCGCGCCGCGCCCCCTCTCAGCAGTCCCGCCCCGGCCCGCAGGACGACATCATGCTGGCCACCGGCAGGCCCCGGCAGGCCGAGCGACCCAAGCCCCCCACCCAGGAGCAGATCCGCCGTCAACCTGGCCGCAAGGCCTGGGTGCCCAACCAGCACGGGGCCTGGTCGATGCTGGTGCTACCGCCGATCGTCGGCTGGGTGGTGGGCGGCTTCAGCTGGGTGAACCTCCTGTTCCTTCCCACCTGGTGGGGCAGCTACCTCACCTACTGGTCCTGGTCGCAGTGGCTGCGTACCCGCTCGGCCCGCAAACGCGCCCTCATCATGCTGCCGCTCCTGGTCTACACCGGCTGGACGGCCTCCCTGGCCCTCATCACCCTGCTGGTGGCGCCCTACCTCATCCAGTGGGCGGTGCCGCTGGCGCCACTGTTCGTCATCGCACTGCACCAGGTGTGGCGCGGTCATGAGCGCTCACTGCTCTCGGGGCTGTCGACGACGACGGCCGCCTCCCTCATGGCCGCTGTTACCTACAGCCTGGCGGTGCGCGGCGACGGTGGCTTCCTGGGCCTGGGGACACCGAGCTCTCCCCTGCCGGGGGCCTCCCCCAGCGGCGCCCTGACGGGCTGGACCTGGATGTGGCTGGTCACCGCGCTGACGGCCGCCTACTTCGGCGGAACCGTGCCCTACATCAAGTCGATGATCCGCGAGCGCTTCAACTACACGCTACTGGCCGGCACGGTGGCGGCGCACGCGCTGGTGGCGGTGGTGACGTGGGGGCTGGCGTCATCGGGGATGCTGCCGTGGGGGCACGCCGTCCTGTGGGTGGTGCTGACCGTGCGGTCGCTGGTCATGCCGCTGTGGCAGTGGCAGCTGGTGCGCACGCGCCACCGCCCGCTGCGCCCGGGGACGATGGGCGTCGTCGAGGTCGTCATGTGCGTGGCCTTCCTGGTGACGATCTCGGTGTGACCAGGCCTGCGACGACGCCGTAGCCCGCCCTGCCTTCTCCGGCGGGTCTCAGTGCTTGGCGCGCCAGGCGGCCGCGGCGGCCAGGACCCTCTCGTTGTCCGACGTCGTCCCGACCGAGACCCGCACGCCCTCACCTGCGAAGGGCCGCACGAGGATGCCTGCGGCGCGGAAGTGCTCGGCCAGCGCCGTCGTCTCGGGCCCCACGCCGAGCCAGAAGAAGTTGCCCTGGGCCTCAGGCACCTGCCAGCCCTGGGTACGCAGGGCGTCCACGACCCGGTCGCGCTCGGCGGCGACGGCGGCCGAGCGCTCGGCGGTGCGGGCCAGCTCGGCCTCCCCCAGGGCGGCGGTGGCGGCGGCCTGCGCGGGCAGGTTGACCCCGAAGGGCGTGGCCACGGAGCGGATGGCGGCGGCCAGGCCCGGGGCGCACACGAGGTAGCCCACGCGCATCCCGGCCAGGGCGTGGGCCTTGGAGAAGGTCCGTGAGACCACGAGGTTGGGGGCCCCGGCCAGGAGGGTGAGAGCGTCGCCGGCCCGCGGGTCGGTGACGAAGTCGAGGTAGGCCTCGTCGATGAGGACGACGACGTCGCGCGGCACCCCGGCCACGAGCTCGGCCAGCTCCTCGGCGGTCAGGATCGTGCCGGTGGGGTTGTTGGGGGTGCAGGCCATGACCACGCGGGTGCGGGGGGTGATGGCCGCCAGCATGGCGGGCACGTCGTGGCGGGCGTCGGGGGTCAGCGGGACGCGCACGGCCCGGGCCCCGGCGACGGCCACGCAGATCGGGTAGGCCTCGAAGGATCGCCAGGGGATGACGACCTCGTCGCCGGGCTGGCAGACGGCGTCGAGCAGGTGCTGGATGAGGGCGACCGAGCCGTTGCCGACGACGACCTGCTCGGCCTCTACGCCCCACCGACGGGCGAGGGCCTGCGTGAGGCTCTCCCCGGTCATCTCCGGGTAGCGGTTGACCCCACTGGCGGCGCGGGTGATGGCCTCGATGACCACGTCCTGGGGCGGGTAGGGCAGCTCGTTGGAGGAGAGCTTGGCGATCTGCGCCGCAGCCGCGGCGTCGGGCCGGGCTCCGGGCACGTAGGCGGGCAGGGCGGCGACGTCGGGGCGGATGCGCACCGTCGTCGAGGGGGCGGCCTGCGAGCCCGCGGCGGGGGCCGCCGGCCTGGGTCCGCCGGGAACTGGGGTCGCTGCAGGAGTCATGCCCCCATCTTGGCACCGGCACAGGTTGCCCAGGCACAATGGAGCCATGGAAATCGTGGCACGAACTATCGGAAACGCGGCTGGCCTGTGGCTGGCCACGCGCCTGCTGTCCGGACTGAGTGTGCCCGAGGGGGTGGGTACCTCCCGCATGTGGCTGAACCTGTTGGTCCTGGGCCTGGTGCTGGCGCTGGTGAACTCGCTCATCAAGCCGGTGGCGAAGTTCCTGGCCTTTCCGCTCTACATCGTCACCTTCGGGCTGTTCGCCCTGGTGGTCAACGGCGCGATGCTCTCGTTGACGGGCTGGCTCACCGACCACATCGCGGCACTGGGCGCCGGCGGGTCGGTCCCGCTGGGGCTGGAGGTGGCCTCCTTCGGTTCGGCGGTGGCCGGTTCGATCATCATCTCGGTGATCTCCTCGATCATCGCCGCGATGCTCGTGCGCCACGAGGACTGAGACCGACGACGCCGGAGGTGCGCCGGACGGCTCAGCTGATGCCGGCACATGTCACCAGCGTCATGACCCCACACACCTAGTGCTCGCCCGTCGGCTGCGGGGGCGGGGTGGGCCGCGGGTAGGAGGGTTGCGCCGACGGCACCTTGCCCTGGTAGGTGGTACCGCCCTTGTAGATCCCGTTGGGGTCGGTGTTGCGCTGGATCGCGAAGGTGTACTCGGTGGTGGTCGTCCCCTGCTCGCCAGCGCCCGAGGCGTGTGAGAAGGACGTGTTCCAGTCGGCCAGCTCGGGCGCCTTGTCCTCCAGCCCCTCGGCGGCCTGGGCGTAGGCGGAGGAGGCGTGCGGGTAGCCGTTCGTGCTCATCTGGTGGGTGTCGAGCATGGCGACCTGCCGGTTGGGGCCGGTGGGCGTGGGGGCGGCGTCAAGCCCGGGGACGGCGTCGCCGGTGTTCTCCAGGTGGAGGGCGTGGACGTCGTCGGGAATGTCGGCTCCCGCGGTGGGGGAGCCGGCGGTGAGGACAGTGGTGATGTTGTAACGCTCCTGGATCGCGGGGTCGGCGGCGATGTTGGAGACCGTGATTCCGCCCTGGGAGTGGCCGTAGAGGGCGACCTCCTCCCCCGGTTGGATGCCGGCCTGGCGCATGGCGGTGACGACGCCGCTCTCCATGGCGGTGGGCGTGCCCCCCACGGCCTCGAGGTTGGTGAGCAGGTCCTGCGGCTCGCCGTCACCAGAGGTCCAGTCGGTGGTGCCGGGAACGTAGACGACCCAGGAGACACGGCCGTCGGCGTGCTCGACCCGCTGGATGGAGATGACCCCGGCCTCCTCGTAGCCCTGCCCCAGGGAGTTCTTCGAGGACTGCACCTCCTGGCAGTGGGTGATGGTCTCGGAGATGCTCTGCGGGGACTTGGCTTCCTTGCCTTTGCCGGTCATACCGGGATTCACGGCGCTGGCGAGCCCGAAGGGGTCCTTGGCGGCGGGCGGGAGCACGGTGGATCCGGTGCCGCCGACGGGGGTGACGGTGATGCCGCTCTGGGTGCCGTAGACCCCCGCCCCCATCGCGGCGGCGTTCGCACCCAGGACCATGGCGACGCGCTGCATGGGTGTGAGGCTCTTGGTGTCGACGGTCTGAGTCCCGACGGCGACCTGCCCGGGCAGGCGCTGCTTCGCCCAGGGGTCGAGGCGCTGTGAGACCTGCTGGAGGTAGGCCTGGACCGTGGCGGTCTCCCGCCCGGTCTTGGCGTTCTTGAGCCACTGCGTCAGCAGGACGATCCTGACGAGGTCCTCCTTGACCCACTGCTCGGTGGTCGGGTCGCTGAGCAGGAGCTGGAGGACCTCGACGGTGGCCTGTCCGTCCTCGTTATCCTCCACCAGCTTGTAGAGCAGCCAGCTCATCGCCGGTGAGGACGCCAGCAGCGCTGAGATCGTGGGGAACTGTGTGACGGTGGCGGCCCCCAACGCCATCTTCAGGAGGCCGGAGTCGAAGGCCCGAACATCCACGGGTCCCACAAGATCATTGACGGGAGCGGCTTTCCCCTCGGCCAGGGCGTGGGCCTGGGAGCAGGCGGTGACGTCAGAGGCGATGCCGCGCAGCGTATCGGCGACGGCATGGAGCGACCCCGGCCCGGTGCTCAACGCATCCAGGGCCTGAAGAGCGACTAGCTTCTCCATATCGAATCCACCCAGGAACGGGTTAGGAGTACTAGACGGGGAAACGGACGGAGGCGGTGCCGCAATCACTTCGGTGGCCGCGTTGGCAACGAGTGTTCGCGCGTCATCGAGGGATCCGGCTGCCGAGGTGAGACTGCTGGCCAGGGAGTCGAGGTCAGCCGTGTTCACGGAGACGGAGCCGCCCGCCACCACCACCGCGGGGCCCACACCCCACATGATCCAGTTGTGGCCACTATCCTCCGGGGCAGCCGAGGCGGGAGGAGTCTTGGGCTTCGGGGGCGCCGATGAGGAGGCCGGTGATTTCGTCGCGTGGGGATCCTGCTTCCAAGCGGGGTACGGGCCGCTGGAGCCGTCCATGGCAACCGGGCTCATGATGAGCTCGTTTCAGTCGATGAGTCGCGTGACTCGACGACACCGACCTTGGAGGCGGCCGTGTCATAGCGCGTCGCCAGCGCAGTCAGGAGCCCGGAGACATTGGTGAGCATCGTCTGGCAGGCGGTGGAGTCCGCCCCCACCCAGCTGGCGGGGACCGACGTGGGGAACTGAGTAACGGCGGTGTCGTAGTCCGCCCTGGAGCGTGACAGTGAGAAAGACATGACTCGACGGTAGGGCGCCCCCGAGGCGGCCGCAGCGCCGGCTTGCAGCCCTGTGGATCAGACCTGCACTCCGGCGCCTGTGGCCCCCGGCGAGCCACACACCTGCGCGACCAGTGACCAGATGGGAGGATCCATGCCGACGCCCACTCACGACGTCCCCCGGGGAAGGAGAACCGCACATGGATCCCACAACGGAGGAGCTTCTTTTCATGGGCACGGAGTGCGAGACCAGCGGCATCGAGGCCTTCAACACCGTGCGAGACATGGAGAACCTCGACGCCGAGGCCGCCGTCGAGCGGACTCGGGCGATTCTGACCTGGCTGTCCTCCAGCAACATGATCGACCTGTTCCTGGCCAATCCGTTCACGTATGAGCCCGACCCCCGCGACGGCGACCCGACCGGCACCGACCTCATCCGCGCGGACAGTCTCTGGACCGTGGACGGCCCCGATGACAGGTTGCTCCTCTACGACGCCACCCCCTGGGGCAGGCTCATGCTCGAGAACTGGTGGACCACGCACCGGGAGAAAGGCTCGACGAGCTGACGGTGGCCAGGCCTCAGGCTCACCTCCTCGACAAAGGACTCGGCCCGCGGTCCGGCCTCCCGGACCGCGGGCCCAAGCCTCGCGAGGTCCTCCTGCTACCCGGCTTCCCATAAGGCCGGGGAGGCAGGACCTCCTTCACCAGAACGTCCGGTCCGGGCTCCCTAAGACCCGTTCCAGACTCGGAGACCTGCCAGTCATCGGGCTCCCCAACCCTCGTGACCGGTTCCGTCCGGCGGCAGTAACTATGTAACCCACCGATCCTGAGCGGACCCCCCGAATTCCCCTATGAACACGCTGAGAAATAGGCGCCATTCCGCCGTTTTGGCGTTGCCTGCACCACATTCCGGCGATTATCCAGAATATTCCGGGACTTCTTCGGGGCCGTTCCCACGGCTCGTCCATCAAACCGAGGCTGGCGGCCTGCGCAGGCACACGACGGCGTCGGCACGGTGCCCCTCCTGGCCGTCGGGCCCCGTCGCCTGCCGGTCTCGCTCCTCGCCGACGACGACCTGCCAGCCGGCCGTCGCCTCGGCCAGGCCCTCGAGGAGCTCGGCGGCCGTGTAGGTCCGGGCGTGGTGGGTGTGCCAGGGCGGGTTGACGGCGTGCACCGCGGTGAGCAGGTGCCCGCCGGGGGCGACGCGGGCGGCGGCGTCGCGCAGGAGGGCCACGAGGTCCAGGGAGCCCGGCTCGTGCCCGCCGTGGACGTAGAAGCTCGTCACCAGGTCGAAGGGGCCGGCCGGCAGGCCGTCTCCGGCGTCGTGCACGCGGCCGGTCACGCGCGAGGCGACCCCGAGCCGCTCGGTCTGCCCGGTCAGACGCCCGATGGCGGTGGCGGACAGGTCCAGCCCGACCACCTGCCAGCCACGCTCGGCCAGCCACAGGACGTCGGCTCCCTCGCCGCAGCCGATCTCCAGGGCGGTCCCGGGGCTCCAGTCGGTGGCGAGCTCCGGCAGCCAGTCATTGGGGCGGCCCGACCACAGCTGCTCGACCGCAGCGTAGCGCTCCTCCCAGCGGGAAGCGGCGTGAGCGGCGTCGGGCTGCGGGCCGGAGTGCTGCTGGCGGGGCTGCGTCATGCCTGGATCCTACCGACGTCGGGTCGCCCGGCAGGCCGTCCGGCGACGGCGCCCAGCGGCCGGCGGGGACGGGAGGGCGCCGCCGATCTATCCTCTGAGCCATGACGATCGACACCTCCTGGGTCGCCCAGCGCAATGCCGCCTTCCTCGCCGATCCCTCCGCCCGCCTGGCCGGAAACGCCGTCGCCACCACGGACGTGGAGCAGGTCTGCCTGGATCGGGCCGTGGTGACCTCCATCGACACCTCCGTGTCCGACCTCGTCCCGGACGCCTCGATCACCGACCAGAAGCGGTCGGGGCGCTGCTGGGCCTTCGCCGGCCTCAACGTGCTGCGCGCCTCCATGATCAAGGAGCTCGAGCTCGACTCCCTGGAGCTGAGCCAGTCCTTCCCCTTCTTCTACGACAAGCTGGAAAAGGCCAACGCCTTCCTCACCCGCGTCATCGTCGAGGCGGACCGTCCCCTGGATGACCGCGAGGTCGTCGACTCCCTGTACTCCCCCGTTCCCGACGGCGGCTGGTGGCCGGAGTTCGCGCGCCTGGTGGCCAAGTACGGGATCGTGCCGGCCTACGCCATGCCGGACACGGTCTCGGCCGGTAACTCCGAGGCGATGAATGAGCACCTGGCCACGCTGCTGCGGCGCACGGCCCTGCGCCTGCGGACCGCGGTGGCCGACGGCGTCGACCCCGAGCCGCTGCGGCTCACGGCCCTGGAGCAGGTTCACCGGATGCTGTGCATCCACCTGGGGACCCCGCCCGAGGAGTTCGTGTGGCAGTACCGCGATAAGAACAAGGAGTTTCACCGGGTCGGGGCGCTCACGCCGCGGCAGTTCGCGCAGCGCTACGTCACCGGGGTGGAGGAGTTCGTGGTCCTGGCCCACGACCCGCGCCCCGAGATCGCGGTCAACACGCGCTACGGCATGGGCCGCAGCGACGTCATGGTGGGTGAACCGGTCCAGGACCACGTCACCGCCGAGCTGGAGGTGCTCAAGGCCGCCGCGATCTCCGCGATCCAGGACGGCGAGCCGGTGTGGTTCGCCTGCGACGTCGCCAAGCAGCGGGACAAGAAGGCCGGGATCTGGGACGCCGCCCTGCACGACTACGAGGGCCTGTACGGGGTGGACCTGTCGATGACGAAGGCCGAGCGGCTGGTAGCGCGCGAGTCCGCGCTCACCCACGCCATGTGCCTGACCGGCGTCGACCTGGTCGACGGCACCCCACGGCGCTGGCGGGTGGAGAACTCCTGGGGCGACAAGCTCGGGGACAAGGGCTTCCACACGATGAGCGACTCCTGGTTCGACGAGTACGTCTTCGAGGTCGTCGTGCGCGCGAGCCGCCTGCCCGAGGAGGTCCGCGCCGCCCTGGAGGCCGAGCCCGTCATGCTGCCCAGCTGGGACCCGATGGCCTGAGGCGGTGGGCGGGGCCTCGCCGGCGCAGGCACTCCCGCGACGGCGCCCCGCTCCCGGCCACCGACTCCCGGGCCCGCCAGACGCCACCCCGCCCACCACCGGAATTCTTTCGGCATTTTCTCCAGTGTTCTCAGCAGCAGGCCCTAAGCAAGCCTTCAACCATTGCGGTTATGGTTCGCCTGAGCACGGGATCAGACAACCGAGAGGCGGACACGCTCATGGCACGTGGTGGGAGGGGATTCCAAGGCACAGTGCTCAAGGCACTGCGGGCGCCGGAGCACAAGCTCACGGTGACCGGGGTGCGCGAGCTGGCGCCCTACACAGAGCTGACCGTCCACTGCCCGAGCCTGCTGGGCCCCAGCGCCGCCATGCTGCCACCCACGGCCTGGGTGCGGATGTGGATCCCGCAGGGCGGCCGCCAGCATCAGCGCGCCTATACCATCACCCGCATCAACCGCGAGCAGGCCACCGCCATCATCCTGGTCCTGCACCACGAGCCCAGCGGTCCGGCGTCGCAGTGGTCGAAGCACGTCAGGCCCGGAGCCACCGTGTCCGTCCAGCTCATGGGTGGCACCAGCTACCGTATGCCCTCCCCCGGCGACCGGATGCTGCTGGTGGGTGACCAGGCCTCCGCGCCCGCGCTCGCCGACGCCGTCGCCGCCTCCCCGCCGAGCAGCCTGGTCACCGTCGTCATGCTGGCTCCCGAGGTCGGCTTCCTCCCCTTGGCCGCACGCGACCATCGGCTCATCCGCGTGAATCCCGAGGCCTCCGAGGAGAGGCTGCTGGCCGCCGTCGACCGCACCCTGTGGGCGGACACCGGGGACCTGGCCCTGGACTGGGTCTTCATCGCCTTGGAGAGCAGCGCCACCAAGGCGGTGCGGCGCCACCTGATCGCCTCCGGCCTGAGCCGGCGCAGTATCCAGCACCAGGGCTACTGGACCCGCGACGGCGCCCCGGGCGCAGCCCCCGAGACCTGAGGCCCGAGCCCTGAGCCTGGCCGGAGTCGACTCACCCTCACCACCGGCCGGCCTCCGAGCAGGGCACCGGCTTAGACTAAGGACGCTTGCTACCGCAACCCGTTCGCCGAGGTGCTCGCCATGCGACTCATCAAGCTCGCCATTCTTGTCCTCGCCTTGACCGTCCTGGTCACCTCAATCGGGGGCCTGCTGCTCGGGTGGCAGCTCAACAGCCTCACCTCATCGCTGTGCATGCTCCTGCTCGGCCTCGTCCTGCTGCAAGCCCAGAACTCGGGTCCGGGTGAGCGCAGCCTGCCGCCGTCGGGCGTCCGGCTGCTGGGGGCCGTCGGAGTCATCCTTTCCGGGCTCATTGTCGCGCGCGGCCTGTACCGGTCCGACGTCGTCGCGCTCCTTGCCCTGCCTGCGCTGGGCCTGCTGGGCTACGTCCTGGTGCGCGGGGTCAAGCGAGCCCGTTGACGCTCCTCGTTCACAGCGGCACCGCCTCTCGTGCAGCGCCAGCCAGCTGAACAGGTAGGGGGAGTCGGAAACGACGTCGGCAGGGAACCCAGTGAGTCTCTCAACGTCATCGACGAACAGGGCCAGATCGAACAGGTCGGTACTGGTCGACGGCGTGACCAGAAGGTCGATGTCAGAGTCGACGTCATCCTCCCCACGGACTGACGATCCGAAAACGCGGAGGTTGCTGAGGCCATGAGACTCGGCACAGGCGAGGATCTTATCGGCCTGCATGGCAAGTGGGAGTGACGGCCGGTAACCGGCTGCGCGCAGCACCGCCTCGAGCAGCTCGTCGGACACCGCACGCGCCCCGGACTCCACCTGCGTCAAGACCGACTCGTTCAAGCCGGCACGCTGGGCCAACTGAACCCGGGAGAGCCCTGCATCCAGACGCGCAGCACGAATAAGTGCCGGTGCGTCATCAGTGCGAAAGCGACCCATGAGGTCAACATATGGCACAACCAGCCGCTCGGGCCCTGCGACGACGTCGGTCGAGGACGTACTTCCGGCGCGAGGACTGCGCTGTCCCCCAGACGGCTGGGGACGGAGACGCGTCATTTGGAGGAGAAGGACGTCCTCGGGGCGAAACGCAGTCCTCGACATGCGCCGTTCGGAATCAGGACCGCCGCACGCATCGGTAGCGGCGGCGCCCCGGCCAGCGCGGGTCCAACGGCGCAGGGCCGATATCGAAGTCGAGCGCCCGGTAGAAGCCGACGGCGTCGTCGTCGGTCTCGGCGACAACCTGCCCCGACGCACTGGCAAGGGCATCAACGAGCGCCCGCCCGATTCCGTCGCCACGTAGCCCCGTAGCCACGGCAATGTACTCCAACACGACGCCATCGGGTCGAGACACGTAGGCAGCTACCGACGTGGGCGCGCCCCGCGGGCCCGTACCCACGACCTCCATGAGCACTAGCTCCTCAGCAATGATCCTGCGCAGCTCGGCGTCGGGCAGTCCCGCGGCCTCGCGCATAAGAGCCAGCATCTGCTCACTGGCCAGGTCCTGCTCCACCAGAACTCTGACTGCCGCTCCGTGCTGGACCCGGCCCGTCGTCATAACCGCATTATCCACTGACCCGCACGGCAGCTATGGCGTCACGGACACATTGCATTCTCCCTGGTCAGGGCTAATCTCACAGTTCCAGGGACGGCATGCCGTAATAGGGTGACGGCAACTGGGTAGTGCTCCCCGCCAACGATGACGGACCACTTGTTGAAAATGGCACAAGAATCCGGCAGTATTTTGCCCGGTCATACCATTCCCCACCATGTCCACCCTAGAAGGTCATCCCATGCGACTCCTCCCTCCAGTCGTCTTCACGCTTGCCACGACTGTCCTGGCCCTGACGGTCGGCGGCGGCCTGTTCGGCTGGGAAACCTCCCTCCTGACGCCTCTGAGCCTGCTGACGGTCAGTCTCATCTTCCTCCAGGCCCAGCACGTTCAGCGCGCCGAGCCCTCGCAGCGCATCCCGGGCCCCTCGGTCCTCGCCCTGGCTGTCATCGGCCTGGGGCTGGCGGCCGCCCTGCTCGGCCACGGCCTCTACAGTCATGAGCCCGCCGCCGCCATCAATCTGCCGTCGGCCGGCATCCTGCTGTACATCGTTGTGACCGCCTGCCGCCGGCGCCGCCCCGAGGCGCAGCTTGTCCTCGTCACCGCCCAGGACGCCCCGCTCGCAGAGATTGGTGCCGACCTGCCACAATGAGCGGCATGGTCGATCTCTCCGCCGTCTCCCCCGCCATTGCCCTGGGCCCTCTGGACGGCCGCTACCGCGCCGTTGCCGCCCCGCTGGTCAACCACCTCTCCGAGGCCGCGCTCAACCGGGCCCGCCTTCAGGTCGAGGTCGAGTGGCTCATTCACCTCACCGACGGCGGCGTCCTGCCCGGCGCCCCCCGCCTGAGCGAGACGGAGAAGGCCTACCTGCGCGGCGTCGTCGAGGACTTCGGTGCCGAGGAGATCGCCGAGCTCGGCGCCATCGAGGCCGAGACCCGCCACGACGTCAAGGCCGTCGAGTACCTCCTTAAGCGGCGCCTGGCCGCGGCCGCCCAGGCCCCCGGCGTCGTCGGCGCCGACGGCGGCCCCACCGTGCTGCCCACGGTCAGCGAGATCGTCCACATCTTCTGCACCAGCGAGGACATCAACAACCTCTCCTACGCCCTGACGATCCGCGCCGCCGTCGAGCAGGTGTGGCTGCCAGCCGCCCGTGGGCTGGTCGAGGACCTGGCCGCTATGGCCCACGAGTATGCCGACGCTGCCATGCTGGCGCGCACGCACGGCCAGCCGGCCACCCCCACGACCCTCGGCAAGGAGCTGGCGGTCCTGGCCCACCGGCTGCGCCGCCAGGTGCGCCACGTCGAGGCCACCGAGTACCTGGGCAAGATCAACGGCGCCACCGGCACCTTCGGCGCGCACGTCGTCTCCGTGCCCGGCGCCGACTGGCAGGCGGTGGGCCGCGGTTTCGTCGAGCACCTGGGCCTGACCTGGAACCCGCTGACCACGCAGATCGAGTCCCACGACTGGCAGGCCGAGCTCTACTCCGACGTCGCCCGCTTCAACCGGATCGCCCACAACCTGGCCACGGACGTGTGGACCTACATCTCGCTGGGCTACTTCCACCAGCGCCTGAGCGCGCAGGGCTCCACCGGCTCGTCGACCATGCCGCACAAGGTCAACCCGATCCGCTTCGAGAACGGCGAGGCCAACCTGGAGATCTCCTGCTCGCTGCTGGACACGCTGGCCGCCACGCTCGTCACCTCCCGCCTCCAGCGCGACCTCACCGACTCCACCACGCAGCGCAACGTGGGCGTGGCCCTGGGGCACTCGCTGCTGGCCGTGGACAACATCCGCCGGGGCCTGGCCGGGCTCGACGTCGACCGCACCCGCCTGGAGGAGGACCTCGAGGCGACCTGGGAGGTGCTCGGCGAGCCCGTCCAGCAGGCCATGCGGGCGGCCGCCGTCGCCGGGGCGACCGGCATGGCCGACCCCTACGAGCGCCTCAAGAAGCTCACCCGCGGCAAGAAGGTCACGCCCGAGGCGATGCGCGAGTTCATCTCCGGGCTCGGCATGCCCGACGACGTCGAGGCGCGGCTGCTCGCCCTGACTCCCGCCACCTACACGGGTCTGGCCGCCGAGCTCGTGTCCCACCTGGACGACTGAGGGCCGCGGGCGGGTCCGGCACTGCCCCTGGAGCCGTCGGCTGGGCGTCGGCTCCTTCATGGACACATGACGACCTTCATCGACAGCCATGGTCGCTCATCGACACTTTCGGGCCCTTCATCGACACTCTGCGGTCCTTCATGAACACCTTATCGACACTTCATGCACACTTTAGAGCCCTTCATCGACACTCCATGTACAATTGACATGTGATTGTCGATCTGACTGACCTCACGGAAGCCCTCGCTCGTTTGGCGCTGGAGGGCGGCGACTGCCTTGAGATCGAGGCGAAGACGTTCTCCGAGTACTCCCGCAGCGCCCTCGGTCCCACGCTGTCGGCCTTCGCGAATCTTCCTGGGGGCGGCACCATCCTCCTGGGCGTCAGCGAGGATCCGGTCTCCGTCGTCGGAGTCCAGGACCCGCACGAGCTCCAGCAAGCCCTCGTCTCCCAGGCTCGTCAGGGCTTCTCCGTTGAGATCGCTGTCGATACGCACGCCATCACCGTTGAGGGCAAGACCGTCGTCGCCGCCAACGTGCAGGAAGTTCCCGTCAACAGCAAGCCATGCCGGTGGAGGGAGACGGGGGCGGCGTACCTGCGCCAGTACGACGGCGACTACCGCATGTCGCAGCAGGAGGAGCAGCAGCTCCTTCTGCGCCACCGACGTCCTCGGCAGGACTCCGTTGCCGTTCCCGGTACCTCCGTGGACAGCCTCGACAACGATCTGGTTCAGCGCTTTCTCCGAGCGGTTCGCACCGGCTCCACCGCACTCAGCGGCCAGTCTGATACCGAGGTCCTCCTCAACCTGAACATCCTCACTGAGGACGGAGAGGCGACCCGGGCAGGGCTGTACGCGCTGGGCCGTTATCCCCAGAGGCAGTTCCCCGGCCTGTCCATCACCGCCGCCGTCACCGACACGAATGACGCGGTCAGGGCAACAGATCGGCTCACAATCGCGGGCCCCCTGCCTCAGATGCTTACCGACGCCGTCGACTGGGTCGCACGCACCACGCAGACACGCATCCAGTTCGGGGATGACGGACATGGCCACGATGTCCACGAGTTCCCGCTCGTCGCGGTTCGCGAGCTCATCGCCAACGCTCTCGTCCACCGAGACCTCTCCGAGCCCGCGCTGTCGAAAGGGATTGAGATTCGTCTGCTGCACGACCGCCTCATCATCTCCAGCCCGGGTGGTCTGTGGGGGCTGAGCGTGGATCAGCTCGGCACACGGGACGGGAAGTCTGCGGTCAACGAGCACCTCTACACCATCTGCACCTTCGCCACGGACTACGAGGGACGGCGCGTGATCGAAGGCCTGGGCTCCGGTATTCGGGAGGTCCGTCGCACCCTGCGAGAGGCGGACATGGAGCCCGTCCGCTTTCAGGACACCGGCGTGCGCTTCACGGCTCTGCTTTTCCGAAGCGCCCTCCTCTCGCCTGAGGATCTCACCTGGCTGTCCGGCCTTGAAGCCCAGGGCCTCGGCGTCGAGCAGCGCCACGCACTGGTCGAGATGCGGCACGGAAAGTCATGGACGAACTCCTCCTATCGCCGTCGTTTTGGCTGTGACTCCCAGCAGGCCCGTCGTCAGCTTCAGGAGCTGGCGAACCGGGGCTATGCCGAGGCCCGAGGACAACGCGGCTCCACCTCCTATGTTCTGGCCTCCGACAGCATTCGACCGGCTTCCGGCGCCAAGGACATCACTGTTCCCGCCGAGATCTCCGCCCTGTCCACCAATGCGCCCGCCGTCTGGGCCAGTCTTGAGGCCGGGCCACATGCACGCCAGCAGATCGTCGAGGCCACAGGCCTGTCCCCACGCCAGGTGACGTACGCGCTCAAACATCTCGAGGAGGCCGGATTCGTTGAGAAGGACGGCCGTCGAGGTGACACCACCACCACGTACCACCGCGCCTGATGGGCGCGCCCGCTGTGCTCGTCTCCCACGTCGACACTGAGGGCCGCGGGCGGGTCCGGTACTGGCCCCGGAGCCGCCGGCCGGGCAGTAAACGCCGACCCACGCACCGCTCCCGCACCTCGCCAGGGGCGAGGGTCGGGCTCGATCAGAGCCTCAGCCCGGCTATCAGACCTGACACCTCCCGAACTGCACGAGGGTCGGGATCCACTGGCAGAGGGTTGGGTGTACTCCGCAGGGTCCGGGGGTTCGTGCAGTACGCACAACCCCCGACCAGTACACCCCCACCCTCGTGCAGTAGGCCGCTCTGAGGAAGACCCGGGCTCAGATCATCGTCGAACCATGACTTCTGGGTCCCCTGCGCGAGCGCTGGAAGGGGCCGGGCAAGGACCGGTGGGGTTGCCCCCGAGGTGAGAGAGCTTGGACGCGCCGCCAAGACCCTGGCGGACCCAGTCCCCGCACAGCCACGTGCCCACAGTGCTGACATCAGCGCGCCAGCCCTCGAAGCGCCCGACACAGATCGTTGGAATCTTGCGGTTTCTTCTCAGGCTGGGAGGTCAGTGCAGCGCTGACGTCAGCACCGTGGACACTTCCAGTCCTTCATCGACACTCCACGGTCCTTCATGAACACCTCATCGACACCTCATCGACACTTCATGGACACTTTCAGGCCCTTCATCGACAATCAGGGCCCTTCTTGTGGACACTTCGCGCGTTTCAGGGCTCCCGGGCGGTGCGGCGCCCGGCTACCCGACGGCGGCTGAGGGCTGGGCTGGGGGCACGGCGCCCCCGGTCAGGAGCTGGCGGGCGCACAGCCCGGCGATGCACTCCTCGGCCGGGTTGAGGCCGAGCCGGTTGACGTCGATGTGCAGCAGGTCCAGGGCTCGGCGCCCGCCGGTGCCCGCCCCCATGACGCCGATGGCGCGCCCGGCGTCGTCGGCCAGCTCACCCACGGCCGCAGCCGCCTGGCTCCAGGACGGGATCTCATCGAACTGGAACTCGATGACCTCCAGCAGCTGCTGAACAATCGGACCCAGGGCGCTGCCGTCGCGCAGGTGCGCGGGAAGCCGCGAGCCCCACATCCGCAGGTGGGCGGAGAGCAGCTCGGCCTCGGGCAGCGGCGCGCTGCGGGCCGCCAGCGCCAGGAACCGCGCCGCCAGGGCCGCCCGCGGCACCGGCCGCGGAATCTGCCAGACCTGGTGGTCCAGGCACCATCGGCTCGAGACGTAGAAGTGGCGCTCGGCCTCCTCGACGCCGGCCACTCCCCCGTATTTGTCGTACTCGGGGCCGTAGACGCCGAAGGTGATGCCGGGCCGGCTGGCGCCGATCCCCCCGGTCATCGGGTCGGAGACGAGCCGCTCCACCGTGCGCGCCTCGGTCCGCTGGGCCACGGCCCCCAGCTCGCGCATGCTCGCGTAGGCCTCATCCAGGACGCTTTCAACGGCCTTGAGGCGCAGCCGGATGTGGTGGCCCCGCAGGTCGACGAAGCGCAGGAAGTGCGCAGAGCGGACGTCCCACTGGCCGCGGGCCCGGGCCAGCCACTGGGAGACCTCGGGAAGAAGGGCGTCGGTGTCATCCCCGCCGGCGCAGTAGATCCGCGCGTACAGCCAGCCGACACTCTCACGCTGACCGGCCATCGCCGAACCCCGCTGACGCATTGCGCTGTGCTGGGCGCGCAGGTTACCGAAGTCGGCGGCCGCCATCTCCAGGGGCTGGATCCCCGGGATCGAGCCACCCGCCTGCGGCTTCGCGCCCCCCAGGCCGACCAGTCCGGCCTGACCAGACTGACTGGGCTGGCCCACCTGGCCTACCTGGCTCACCTGCCCGGAGCGCTCCTCCTGCTCACTGGCCCGCGAGCGCCCGCCGAGCCAGCGCAGCCTGCGGGAGCGGGTGAGCCGACTGGGCTGGTTGCGCTGCTCGCGCCGGTTGGACTGGACGTCGTCGTGGGTGCTCATGCCATGCCTCCCAGGTTCTTGGGCCACTGGAGTCCCACCAGGTACTCGACCACCGTCGACTCACCGTCTTGGGTGAGCCCCAGGGCCTGGCCGCGGGCCGGCAGCGCCTCGACGAAGCTGATGTGAGCGGCGCCGGGGTCGATCCAGCCGCGCAGCGCCAGCAGCGACACCGGCGAGGTGAGGTCCACGTAGCGGGGCTTGTGCTGGTCGAAGGTGGCGCCCTGAGAGGGCATGTGCTGGTGGACGAACACCTCCGTCGGTATGCCCCACTGCTTGCGCAGGTCGTCCATGTGCAGCAGGGTCGTGGTCAGGTCGCGGTCCATGAGCGGGGCGATCTGGTGGGCCGGGAAGGTCCACGACTCGCGGCGGGTCACCAGGCGGCCGGCCACGGCCCGCTCGGAGTGCATCACCTCGTCGGGCAGGGGCCCATTCAGGTCCCGACGGCGGCTGGTCCAGTGGTCCGCGAACGGGGGCAGCCGGGACCAGGGGTCGCTCAGCAGCACCAGCCAGGACAGGTAGCCGCCCAGGAGGTACTGGGGGGTCAGGCCCAGGTAGGCCAGTCCCACGGGCCCGGCGTCGTCGGCCAGGAACAGGGTGCTCGTGGCCGGGTCGTGGACGAGCCGCAGGGAACTGAGGGGGACCGCGTCCGGCGCCCCTGGCTCACCGGGCAGGCCCAGCGGCGGCAGGAGCCCGCAGGAGACGGCCTGGCCGGTGTTGCACTCGGTGCTGGCCTGGATCTCTAGGACCCGCTCGGTGCCCCAGGCGGTGCGGATCCGCGTGGCCAGGCGCTCCCGGAAGCCGGAGCCCAGGAGCCGGTGGAAGCGGGCCTGGAGGGAGCCGTTGGCGTTGGTGAAGGCGTTGACGACGGTCAGGCCCCCGCCGGCGGCGTAGGTCCGGGCGCTGGGGGCCACCGGCTGGAGGAAGGCGCCCAGGTGCCTGGGCGAGCCGGAGAGCCCGCCGGACAGGGCGGCGCGCTCCTCATCGGGGCCGGCGGCGTAGTCGAGCCCGGCGGTGCGCAGCATCTCCTGGTCGCCGTCGGGGGCGTGGGAGATGGTCATGAAGAAGGCCAGCGGGTCCTTGCACACCCCGCCGCTTCCGAACAGGGAGACGAAGCGGGACACCATGAGGTCGTAGATGTGGGAGCGGGCCACCCAGGGGTCGGCGAGCTCGCCCAGGGTCTTGACGTCCTGCTCGAAGGGGGCGTCCTGGAGGGGGTCGACCCAGCTGCGGGTCGACTCGCGGTCCTCGTAGAGGAAGCCGCTGGGGCGCTCGCCGAGCTCGCCGTCGGGGAAGACGCGCTCGGCCAGGCGCACCGTGCGGTTGAGGAGCTCGGCGCGGCCGGGTGCGTCGGCGGCGCCGACGGCGTCGTCGAGCCGGGCCAGCCAGGCCAGGTCCTTGCCCCACTGGCGCTGCTGCTCCGGTGAGAGCGAGGCGGCCAGCAGCGGGAAGGGGTTCTCCCCGCGGTACCAGGGCACGTGCGGCACGATGGCGCCGGAGGCCAGCAGCCGCTCCAGGCGCAGGCGCGGGTCGGCGCCGCCCACGCGCTCGCAGGCGTCGCGCACGCTGAGCACGGCGTGCATGCCGCCGCCGGTGAGGGCGTCGTGGGTCTCCTGGAGCCAGCGGGCCGGCTGGATGGTCTCCTGGCGGAAGACCATGCCGTTGCCGTACTCGTGCTCGCCGACGACGGTCAGCGCCTCCGCCTCGGCCTCCCGGGAGGGGTACTGGCCGTAGGCGCTGGCCGCGTCCGGGCCGGGAGCGGCGCTGTAGGCCTGGCGCACGGGGGCGGGCTCGAGGTAGAGGGCGCTGTCGGGGTCCAGCTCCTGGGCGGTGGCGCTCAGGATGCGGTAGGCCAGGTGGGTGGCCACCATGCGATGGCTGCGCCCGGTGGCGGGCTGTCCCGCCTCGTTGACGGTGGTCAGTCCCGAGAAGGGGCTGGTCTTGAGGGCGGCCCGGGTGGCCAGGGTGTAGAGGGTGCGCAGGACGCGGGGGTCCTCGAGCCGGCGGCCGCGGACGGCCAGGGTGGAGACCAGGGCCGGGGCGGCGATGGCCAGGGCCTCCTGGTAGCCGGGCTCGTCGAGGCCGGCCGCCAGCAGCTCGCGGCTGCGATCCAGGTCGACGTCGACCAGGACGGCCAGACGGGCGCGGGTCTCCTCCTTGCGAGCCACCAGGGCGTCCCACCGCTCCAGCAGCGCGCGCAGCGAAGCGGGCAGGGCCGCCAGGACCTCCTCGGACAGGTCGGTGGCGCGCCCCTGGAAGACGCGGCGCTTAGCGCGCAGGACCGGGCGGCGCTCGGCCTTGTCCAGGGTGGGGATGATCTCGTAGAGCGGGTCGAGCAGCTGGTCGGCGGCGCCGTCGAGTACCTCGTCGAGCCGGCGCAGGTAGTCCAGGGTGCCGATGACGGCGGCGCTGGTCTCGGGGACGGCCCGCACCGGAAGACCGCCCAGGCGCACGAGGGTCGGCAGGGCCACGGCGGGCTGAGCCAGGGCTGGGGGCTCCGGCGCCGGTGCCGGTACCGGCGCTGGTACGGCGGAGGACGGAGCGGATGAGATGGGCTCCCCGGGGGTCACGGCGGATACGGGCTGCGGCTGTGGCTGTTGGGAGGGGGAGGCACCGGCACGAGAGAGAACCGGCTGCGTCATAGGAGGAAACCTTTCAAGAGGGCGTACAGCCAGTAGCCTATCCATACAATGCTCATCACGAAGGCCAGCAGCCCGAGAAGAGAGCATGCCAGCCCGTAAATGAAGTAGCCCCAGCGCACCGCGGGCCGCATGACGGCCAAGGCGGGCGGCAGGGGCTGGCGCCTCAGGACACAGCGCAGCACGAACATGGAGCGCCCGCGCAGGTTGACCGATCCGGTGGCCGCCTCGATGGCGGCGACACCGTCGGACTGGGTGAGGGGGTTGAGGTTGGTGATGAGCATCGTGAGCTGGAAGGCGCACAGGGTCAGGGCCACCTGACGCACCATTCCCGTCGAGGCCCAGGCGACGGCCGCCTCCAGTCCGCAGACGACGCCGTCGGAGAAGATACCGGCCAGGGCCAGCATGGTCAGTCCGCGCCGGGAGCGCACCCGGTAGGAGTCGGTGCGATCGACGTAGGCGATGGGGATCGCCCAGAACATGAGCGCCACCCCCAGTCCGCGGATGGGGGTGCCCAGGTAGCCGGCCACAATGGCGTGCCAGGACTCGTGCAGCAGGATGCTCACCAGCTGGATCGCCACCGCCGCGATGAAGACGACGACCCCCGGGCGGGGCCCCCCGGCCAGGGATCTGAGCGCCATGGCCCCGGCCACGTACCCGCAGGCGGCCAGCGCCAGGAAGACCCAGCTGAGCGCGGGGGCCGGCAGGCGCTGGAGCAGGGTGACGATCGGGGCGACGACCCGGTGGTACTTGCGAGCGATGATGATGCGGGGCAGCCACCAGCCCCCACTGCGGCGGGGCCTCTCGACCTTGAGGTGGCGGGCCTGGCGGGGCTGGGCGGTGTGGCGTCCGCGGCTGCGCCTGGTGCGCGCCGGAGCGTCGGGTGCGGCGGGGTCGGGCTCGCCGCCCGCCAGGAGGCCTTTGTCTCGCAGGTTGTCGACCAGGCCCGTGATGCGCTTGGCACCCGCCTCGTCAATGTCCTGGGGCAGCTCCTCGATGATGGTCGGCAGGGGGCGCACGCCGTCGAACTGGTTGACGATGAAGGCGGCGGCCGCGCCGAGCCGGTGGTACTTGCCCGAGTCGGAGTCGAACAGCATCGGCTGGTTGTCCATCCCGACGATGAGGCTCACGCCGCGGCGCAGGCGCGGGATCGGGTTCGTCGGGCGGCTTGCAGGGATCGTCGGCGTTGTCCTCGCCGTACTCATCACCGTACTCATCGTGGGCTCTTGGCTCCCTCAGGTCGGTTCGCGGGGCTCCGGGGTACCACCAGTGGCGGGTAGGGGACCCCGGTCCCCTACCCGCCACCATGGGGGTCGTCAGCAGGACGTCGTCGACGCGCTGGCCGCGCAGGCCGGGCACGAGGCCGAGGCCGCGCTGGCCGGGCACGAGGCCGAGGCGGCGCAGGCCGGGCAGGACGCGCTGGCGCTGCAGAAGGCACAACCCAGGGCGTTGCCCTCGGGCAGCTCCTCGACGCCGAAGTCACTGTCGGCGAGGGTGAGATCGATTGCGCTGTTCGTCATATGCTGTTCACCTCCTTCTCTCAGATGTCTTGTGGGCAGGAGCGGGGCCCCTCGGGGCCCCGGGGGTCCGGTCTGCCGGGACCGGACCCCAACCCCGCGGACGGGGTGGTCTGTGGAACTCTGTGGCGCGGTATGCAGTTCTGGGTCCGTCTGGCGGGCGGCGGGCCGCCGGCGCTCGCGGGTGGTGGGCCGGGGCTAGCCGGCCGCCTCATCAGGCGATTCTGTCTGCGGACTGGCGATGGTGACGGCGAACATCTGGTGGCGGCTGACGCCGTCGGAGTCCAGCAGGTGGCGCACTGCCGAGGTGGCAAAGCCGGCAAAGACCGTCCCCACCAGCCCCCGGGCGGCGGCGCGCAGGTGCAGCGAGTAGATGAGGGCGGCGCTGCGGCTCATGGTGAAGCGGTAGCCGGCCGCCCCGCCCCAGGCGTCGGCCTCATCGAGGTTGGCGGCCACCGAGACGATGGCGCCGGCGCGGGCGAACTCCTTCTGCACCGTCATGCCCTCGATCTCCTCGGCCGGCGGCAGGGGGCGGACGAGGTCGACGCCGTCGAGCCGCACCCGGTAGATGCCCGGCTCGGCGCCGCGCGGACGCAGGAGGAGCACGAAGGGTTCCAGGGGGCAGGCCGCCGCATCCTGGCCCCAGGTGCGCGCGTCGTCGGCCAAGGCGTCTCGGACCATGCCCAGGAGGGGCTCGGCCTCGAGCGGCTCGGTGCCGTAGGTGGTCGACGACGAACGGCGCTCGAAGGTCTGGCGCAGGCTGTAGGGGTAGGGGGCCTGGGGGCCGGGGACGAGCGCGTCCGGGACCTGGCAGTCCAGCGGCGGGCGCGGGCGGCGCGCGGCCAGGCCGTCGGAGGTCGGCTCGGCGGGGCGAGTGCCCGATCCGGCGGAGAATCCGGCGACGAGCTCGCGCAGTGTCTCGAAGTCAGTGCGCACAGCGGCCTCCCAGGTCGACGACGATGCAGGCCGGCTCCCGGGCGGGGTCGGTGCCCAGTGCCCGGGCGATGCGCTGCTCGTCCCAGCGGGCCCGGGCGCGCAGCGGCACTCCCAGGGCGTCGGCGACGAGGCGGATGACCTCGAAGGAGCAGCCGCAGTCCTGGACCGCGATGCGCAGGGCGAAGGAGAAGTACTTGCGGGCCACCTTGTCCACGTTGCCGGTCAGGACGATGCGGGCGCCGACGCCGTCGGGCAGGGGCTCCGCCCCGGCGTCCGTCGCGGCATCAGTCCCTGCGTCCGGCCCGGTGTCCGCCGCCGAGGGGGCGGGCCCGATGAGGGCCAGGGCATGGTCGCGCTCGATGTAGACGTAGGTGCCGGGGGCCGGCCGCTGCCCGGCCGCCTCCGTGGCCTCCTGGCCAGCCTGCCCGCGCTCGGGCACGAGGACGTAGGCGGTCACCGAGCCGATGTTGCCGCCGGCGGCCGTCCAGCGGCGCAGCTTGGCGCTCAGCGGGGCCTGGGCGGCCTCGGCCTGCTCCCGGCCGGTGGGCTCGCCGAGCGGCTCGCGTACACCGACCGACAGCGCCAGGATCGTGGCGAGCTCGCCCAGGGTGGGGTGGGCGACGACGTCGGGCCCGGAACCGTCGTCGGTGAGCGGGTGCGTGATCGGCCAGGGCTGGTCGAGACGCTCCAGGTCGGCCGGTGGCAGGGGCGTGCGCGGGCAGACCGGCCAGTCGCGGAACTCGCGCTGGAGGCGCAGGTTGGAGGGCTTGTAGTGCTGCTGGTGGCCCTTGGAGTCGACGAAGGCGGCCGGCGGGATGGCCACGGACTGCTCGTAGCGGGCCCCCACGGGGGCCGAGGGCGCCACCGGCACCGACTCCTCGCCCTGCCCGGCCACCGAGCAGACGGGGCAGCCGGGGCGGGAGACGACCGGGCGGTCGGAGTAGGTGAAGGTGGCCAGGTCGGTGCGCCGCGCGTCCCCGGGCAGGTGGGTGACGGTGGCGCGGGCGATGAGGGCGGCCACGGCCCGGGCGGCCAGGCCGACGACGATGTCGTGGCGGGCGGCCTCGGGGCGCGGGCCGATCTCGGGTTCGTCGGCGCAGGCGCAGGCCAGGCAGGGTGAGAAGGTCTCGTCAACGTAGGGGCCGACCGTCACCGCCTCCTGCTCGGCGCGCACCCGCAGCAGCGCGATGCCCTCCTCCCGGCAGCGGCGCGCCACCTCCTGGGAGCGGTCGGTGGAGTCGGCGGTCTCGATGAGGACGGTGAGGGTGTCCCCGCGGCGGGGGGCGCTGTCGAGCCGCACCTCGGGCAGGGTGGGTTCCAGGGCGGCGACCATCTCTCCGGCCAGCTCGGCGTCCCCGACGACGGCGACCCGGGCGGCGGCCAGGCGGCGGGCGGCGTCCTGCCAGGAGTCGTTGACGCCGGTGGAGTCACCCAGGCGGGAAAGCAGCCGCGCCAGCTCGGGCGCCGGGTCGCCGGGGGCGGGCTCGGTGTCCCCCTCCTCGACGATGCCGCCGGTCCACAGCAGGGAGACGGCCTCGAAGGCGGCCTGGGGGCCGATGCCGGTGACCTCGCCGATCTCGTCGAGGGTGCGGGTGCCGTCGCAGGCCTGGAGCAGGGGGCCCATGTGCTCGCGGGCGAAGGCCCCGCCCAGGACCTGGCTCTTGCGGGCGCCGTCGATGATCCAGCCGGCCTCCTCGGGCCGGGCGCGCAGGCCCAGACGCACCACGGGCCTGCGGGGGATGCGGAACTGCAGGTCGCGGCGGGCGGCGCGGCCGACGTCGCCGGCGCGCATGACGGAGCCTGTGGTGTCCCGGGCCATCTCAGGCCACCTCCTCACGTCGCTCGGGCAGGAGGGCCGCGAGCGCGGGCAGGCCGTCGCGGCGGCCCTCGTAGCGTCCCGAGCAGGTCTCGCAGCGGTCCACGGCCACGGTCGGCGAGCAGGTGGTGATGCCGGAGACGAGGTCGATGGTCCACACCTGGCCGCCGATCGGGGCGACGTCGTCGGTGCTCTGCGCAGCCGGCTCCTGGGGGCCGGGGGCGTCGAGGGTCTGGAGGGCCAGGGAGATGAGTCCGGCGCCCAGGAGCACGTGGTGGTGGGCGTAGGCCTGCTCCAGCGGGCCGTGCTCGGAGAGGACCTCGGGGGGCAGGGGGCGGTAGCCGTGCTGGCGGCGGCGCCGGTCGTAGCAGCGGTAGCAGGCGCTGCGGCCGGGGACCACGAGCGGTCCGCAACGCAGCTCGGTGGGGAACAGCTCCAGGCCCAGGGAGGGCATGGACCGGGTGAAGGAGAGGGTGTCAAGGTCCTCGCGCAGGCCGGTCTGGTCGGGGTCGGCGATGAGGACCGCGCGGTCGGCGTAGGGGATGTAGGCGCTGACCAGTCCCTGGTCGACCGGGATGACGACGTCGCCGTCCCCGGCGAGCCGCGCGGCGACGGCGCGCGCGAACCCGCCCTGGGGCAGGTAGACCGTCACCGGCCCCGTGGGGGCCTGCGGTGCCGGCTGCTGTACCGGCTGCGCAGCGGGTGCGGGCGGCGTCGTGCTCATGTCGGGTCGGGGCTCCTGGGTGTCGGTCGGTGAGGTGGACGGTGGTGCGGGCGTCAAGCTCATGGCTTTAGGCGAAGGGTTGGCGCACGGGGTTGATCCCCGCCTCGTCGTGGACGGTCAGGCCCATCGCCCGGGGCGCCTGGTAGAGGCGGGGCGTGGCCAGGTAGCGGGCGTGGTGGCTGAAGGACAGGGGCATGGCCTCGGGGATGAGGGCCTTGATGACGTGCATGCCGACCTGGCGGGCCTCATCGGTGGTGATGTCGACGACGATGGCCTCGGCACCGGCCCGCTCCAGGTTGGCGACGACCTGCTCGAGCGGGTCGGGGCCGGCACTGCCGCCGGCGCCGGGCCTGGACGCCGTGAGGGTGCCGATCTCATCGAGGGCGTGGACGGGCCGCTCCCCCTCCAGAAGGAAGTCGAAGACGTGGCGCATGGACAGCTCGGCGTCGGCCAGGGCGCCACCGACGACGGTGAGGTCCTGCCCCTTGATCTCCTGGGCGCGCGGGCCGCGGGCGTGGCTGCGCAGGGCGATGCGCAAGGAGGCGAGCTCGCGGTAGATCTTGGCCAGCGCCCGCTGCGGGTCGATGTCGCAGGTGGCGGCCACCACCTGGGCCAGCTCGGGGTCGACCTGGGAGGTCTGGACGGCGTAGAGGGTGGGGACGCCGTAGTCAGTGGTGGCGTCGAACAGGTGGGTTTTCAGCTCAGTGGAGGTGCCGACCCGGTGGTACTCGGCGGCGACCTCCCCCAGGGTGGAGGGGTCGACGGCGATCGCGGGCAGGCGCAGGCGCTGGAGCCAGGTCAGTGCGATGGAGTCGCGCTCGATGACCTCGAGCAGGCCACCCAGGACCGCCTCGCGCAGGTCGGAGTGCGCGGCGGTGCCGGTGGAGATGGGGTTGACGAACTGCTCGGAGGGAGTGCGCACCGGGAAGTTGAGGTATGTCAGCACCGCTGGGACGAAGACCTCACGACCGCGGGTCAGGGACCAGCCGCGCACCCATCGCAGGGGGACGCGGGGGTCTGGGGCAATGAGTCCGCAGTCGGGGTCCGCCAGCTCGGTGGCCGAGCATGCCGGCCAGCGCTCCGGCCCGATCGCGGCCTCGCCGAGACCGGCGGGGGTGTCCCACACCAGCTCCTCCTCCGTCCATGAGCAGCTGGAGTAGCGCTCCATCGTCTCCACGATCGCGATGTGTCTGGCGCGATCGGCGTCGATGGCCCCGCCGGCCCCGTCGAAGTTGCCCGCCTCGGCACGGTGATTCCAGGTGCGCTGTGACCTCAGCGCCTCAGAGGGATCACCCAGAAGACCGGTCCAGATCGCGAAGACCGGCTCTCCGGCCGCTTGGGGCAGCTCGGTGGAACGGGAAACCAGGCCGAAGGGAGACTCGAGTGACGCAGCGCGAGCCAGTGATGGCGCGACGCCCTCAACGAGCGCAGAGCGGTACACGGACCCTCCTTCCTGGGAACGACAGAGGAGGCACACTTGGGGAAGTGCCGTTGGCCAAGAGCCTGCCGGAATCCACCGGCGTCTCGCATCGCCCTTTGATCTACTGCTTTCCTCGCCGTTTGGATGGCCCACTCCGCCTTTCGTCGGGGCGCGTCTTGGGATGTTTACACGGCGGATCTCTTTCTTCAGGTAGTTTGTTCACTGTTCCCAGCAGACCGCGCCCCCACTGATCGCGGACTGCACACATCTGCCCAAGGAGACTCATGTCTTCCCAGATTTCTCCCGATTGTGTCGGCCTGGCCCTGGTCGACGACGACGCGATGGCCCTGGCCCATCTGGAGTCCTATTTCTCCGACGTCGAGGACTTCAAGGTCCTCACCGCATCGCGTTCACCTCGCGCCGTCCTGCGATTTCTGCAGTCGCACCAGGTCGACGTCCTCATCACCGACGTCCATATGGAGCACATGGATGGCGTGGAGATGACCAGGGAGGTGCTCCGCCTCTCGCCGTCGACCCGGGTCATTCTGCTGACCACGGTGGACACCGACGAGGACCTCCTGCAGAGCCTGGGGGCCGGCGCCAGCGGCTTCCTGCTCAAGAGCGCGCCCGCCGAGGAGATCATCTCGGCGGTGCGAACGGTCCACTCCGGGGCGAAGGTCGTGGCCCCGATGCCGACGACGCGCCTGATCAACTACGCCTTGGCCTCCGTGCGCGGCGCGGACGGCAGCGTCCACCTCTCACAGCGGGAGCGCGACGTGCTCCGTCTTCTGTGCGAGGGGGCCTCGAACCGCAAGATCGCCTCCCTGCTGGCCATCGCCGAGGCGACGGTCAAGTCCCACATCACCGGCCTGTTCCACAAGACGGGGACGGTCTCGCGCCTGGAGATCGTGGTGTGGGCCTTCAAGCACGGCTACGCCTCCAACAGCCCCATCACCATCCCGACCACCAGCGCCCCGAGCGGCTCGACCCCGGGCTCGGCCGCCCCCTGAGGAGCGCCCGGCCCCTGGGGCCGGGCCCTCGCTCCCCCGCGTCTCAGCCGTTGAGGGCCCGGATGATGATGAACAGCAGGACGAAGAGGATCCAGCCGATGACCTTGGCCGGACTCGTGCTGGACTGAGAGGACGGGGCAGGTCTCCTGGCACTGCGCGGGGAGGGAGGGGCGTTGTAGCCCCGCATCCCGAAGGAGGCCCCAGGGGCGCCTGCGACGCCGGAGGGCACGGACGGCAGGCCGCCACCGGCCGGCGCTCCTCTCACGCCCCAGGGGTCGGTCCCCACCCGGCCCGGGGCGGCTCCGACTGGCCCGGCAATCCCGACCGGCCCGGCAATCCCCGGCACCGGGTACGGCGCCGTGGGCGCG
>NZ_JASPFC010000023.1:0-45782 GCF_031296635.1 Actinomyces acetigenes | reverse complement strand
GGCGTCGACTTCGAGGCCCTGCGCCAGGTCGACTTCTACGCCGCCCACGAGGCCCTCCTCCTGGAGTACGAGGACGCCATGATCCGCGAGGACTCCCGCTCCGGGCGCCTCTACGACACCTCCGCCCACATGCTCTGGGTGGGGGAACGTACCCGAGAGGCCGACGGCGCCCACGTCGCCATCCTCGCCGGCGTCCACAACCCCGTGGGCGTCAAGGTCGGCCCCACCACGTCCCCCGACGACATCGCCCGGCTCATGGACCGTCTCAACCCCGAGGGCCTCCCCGGACGCCTGTCCCTCATCACCCGCATGGGCGCCGACCGCATCCGCGAGGCCCTGCCGCCGCTGGTGGAGGCGGTGCGCGCCGACGGACGCCCCGTCACCTGGATCACCGACCCCATGCACGGCAACACCATCACCTCGGACAACGGCTACAAGACCCGCCGCTTCGAGACGATCCTCGACGAGATCCGTGGCTTCTTCGAGGTGCACCGCTCCCTGGGCACTGCCCCGGGCGGCATCCACGTCGAGCTCACCGGCGACGACGTCACCGAGGTCCTCGGCGGCGGCGAGCACATCGACGAGGCCGGCCTGGCCGAGCACTACGAGACCCTCGTCGACCCGCGCCTCAACCACCAGCAGTCACTCGAAGTCGCCTTCGAGATCGCCGAGATGCTCAAGGGCTGAGAACACCCACTGAGCGCCCGCCTGCAGAGCAGGCGAAGCGTGGCCCGGTCCGCTGAAGCGGCACCGGGCCACGTTCGTCAGAAGATGTTGATGGTGACCTTGGAGCCCGGCTTGACGCTGGAGCCCGGTGCGGGATCGGTGGAGCGCACCGTCCCGAAGGGGCCACCCAGGCGCTTGTTGACCTCCACCTTGAGCCCGGCGTCCTCCAGAGCCTTCTTGGCCTCGTCCTGGCTCTTGCCGGTCACGTCCGGGACCGTCACCTTCTCCGGCCCCTTGGAGACGGTCAGGTCCACCGAGTCGCCCTTGTAGTAGCCCGAGGCCCCGGCGATGGGGGAGGAGGAGATGACGTTCCCCTTCGCTACGGAGTCGGAGTAGCCCTTGCTGACCTTACCCTTCTTCAGGCCGGCGTTCTCCAGGGCCTTCTTGGCCTCGTCCTCGCTCAGGCCGGTCACGTCGGGGATCGTGGCCGGCTCCTTGCCCTTGGAGACCACGATCGAGACCTTCTCGGTGTGCTTGATGACCTTGCCGGCCTTGGGGTCGCAGGAGACGACCTTGCCCGACTCCACGCTGGCGGAGTACTCCTCGGTGACGTCCCCCAGGGTCAGGCCGGCCGCCGTGATCGCGGCTGTGGCCTGGTCCTTGGTCTTCCCGACGACGTCGGGAACGGTCTTGGTCTCCACGCCTCGGGAGACGGTGGCGGTGACGGCCTGGCCGAGCCCCACCTTCTGGCCCGCCTTCGGCTGGCAGGAGACGATGCTGCCGGCCGGGACCGTGTCGGAGTAGGCGCGCTCGGGCGTGCCCCAGCTGAGCCCCTGCTTCTCCAGTGCGAGCTGCGCCTGGTCCTCAGACATGCCGACGATGTTGGGGACGGGAACTCTTCTGCCGGGACCGGCCGTCAGGTACCAGGTGGCGCTCGCCCCGGTTCCGGCCACGGCCAGCAGCCCGATGATGACCGCACGACGGCGGATGAAGTTGCCGGTGCCCTTCTTCGGGGCGGGGACGGCAGTGGTCTTCTGAGCGTCGGCCGCCAGGGCCTTGCGGGAGAGCGCACGTGTTCTCCCCTTGGAGTCCGGGCCGATGGAACCGATGGGAAGGGAGACGGTGCGCATCCCGGCGTGCGGCGAGGAGTCCTCGGCGGAGGAGTCGTCGGCGTCGTCCTGGGGCTCGTTGTCGATGGCTGAGCGGGCGGCCTGAGCATTGGCCGTCATGACCTGCTGGGTGCGGATGGAGCCGGTCCCGCCCCCGCGGCGCACGGAGAGCTCGGACTCGGTGAGCTCGTCGACGACGTTGCGCAGCAGTGCCAGCGCCTCGTCGGCGTCAGCCGGGCGCTCCTGCGGCTCACGGCGCGTCATGGTGGCCACGAGCTCGTCGACGTCGGCCGGCATGTCGGGCACCAGCTTGGAGGGCAGGGGAACGTCCTCGTGGACGTTGCGGAAGGCGATCTGAATGGGGGAGTCTGCGGTGAAGGGCTGCTGGCCGGTGAGGAGCTCGTAGAGAACCACCCCTGCAGAGAAGACGTCGGCGCGAGAGGTGGACTCCCCGGAGGTGATGAGCTCGGGCGCCAGGTAGGCGACCGTGCCCAGCACGTTGCCCGTCGTCGTCTGCGTCACCTCCGTGACCGCCCGGGCCAGGCCGAAGTCGGCCACCTTGGCCACCGAGCCGTCCGAGGGCAGCAGGACGTTCTCCGGCTTGATGTCGCGGTGGACCAGGCCGGCCCGGTGGGCCGCGCCGAGCGGACGCAGCAGCTGGGCCACCAGGCCCAGGGCCTCCTTGACCGACAGGGGTCCTGCCGCAATGAGGTCACGCAGCGTGGGCCCCTCGACGTACTCCATGACGAGGTAGGCGACCCCGTCGAGGCTGCCCTGGTCGAAGACGGCCACCACGCCCGGGTTGGACAGGCGTGCCGCGGCCCTCGCCTCACGGCGGAAGCGTGAGACGAAGTCGGGGGAGTCGGCCAGGTGGGCGTGCATGAGCTTGAGCGCCACGGTCCGGTCCAGGCGACGGTCATGGGCGCGGTAGACGGTGGCCATCCCGCCACGCGCTAGGCGGTCGACGATCTCGTAGCGAGAGTCGACCAACCGACCAATGAGGGGATCTGTCACCACCCCGCGATTCTACGATGCCGGTCGGGTGGTGACAGCCGCCGGCCGGATCGGGCGGGTAGTACTGCCCGCCTGGCGGGGTGCCCTGTTCCTGCACCGGATCAGGAGACTCGGTGTGTCAGCAGGTCCGCCAGCACCGCCAGGTCCTCCAGGGATGCGGTGCTCACCACGCCCTCGGTCCCGAGTCGTTCCAGCGCCCGGTTCCCGGCGTCGCGGTGCGCGGCAATGATCTCCTCGTGGGCGGCGCGCGCGCCACAGTCCTCGATGAGAGCGGTGACCTCGCCGATCTGCTCCTCCGTGGCCTCAGGATTGGCCAGGACGCTGCCAAGCAGGTGCCGGCCGGCCTCGTCGCAGCGCCCCCAGGTCAGGGCCAGCAGCACCGTGCGCTTGCCCTCGCGCAGATCGTCTCCGGCGGGTTTGCCGGTGGTCTGCGGTGAGCCGAAAACCCCCAGCTCGTCGTCGCGCAGCTGGAAGGCGATACCGACGTCCTCGCCGAAGGCGGCCAGGTGCTCGGCGGTGGTCCCGCTCGGGTCCAGGCCGGCCAGGAGGGCGCCAATGAGCAGCGGGTGACGCACCGAGTAGCGGGCCGACTTATGCCGCACGACCGACAGGGCGTCGCCCTGCATGCGCCTGGCCGCAGCGCCCGGCTCCCGGTCCCAGGGCAGGGGCAGGTTCTCGCTGCGCACGTCGAGGAACTGGCCCAGGGCCACCTCGGTGGTCATGGCGTCGAAGGCGGACCGGGCATGCTGCACCGCGCTGCTTCTGGTCTTACTGGAGGCGCGCGACGGCGCCAGCGCGCTCATCTGCTCTCCAGCCAGCGACAGCAGGAGGTCACCGAGCAGGATGGCGCCATTGGCCCCGAAGGTCTGCGGGCGTCCCAGCCAGCCCCGGGCCTCGTGGTCTCGAGCGAAGACGCGGTGCGCCGAGGGCAGGCCCCGCCGAGTGTCGGCACCGTCCATGAGATCGTCGTGGACCAGGGCACTGGCCTGGTAGAGCTCCAGGGCCGCACCCAGGTGGACGGCGTCGGAACCGGTCAGGCACTCGGCTCGCTGCTCCGGGGTGCTCAGGATCGCGCAGCCGACGGCCCCCAGGACGGCCCGCATGCGTTTACCTCCGCTCAGGACGCTCCCGGCGGCCTCGAGCAGCTCCGGGGTGGCCTGGCCCAGGTCCTCCCAGCGCCGGTGGCAGTCCTCCAGGACCTGAGTCAGGCGGTGCTCGACGGCGGGACGGACACGGCCCAGGGCCGCAGGCAGCGCACTCATGACCGCCAGAGTAGTCCCAGCTCAGACGTCAGGAGGGGTGGTGACTCCCCCGGTGGCGGGTTTGCTGCGGCGCGACGCGAGTGCGAACAAGGTGAGGTCATACTAAGTCGTCTGTGCGGAGATCCTGAGGAATAAACGCTACAATTCGGGGGTTGTCTACTGTGCCGGGTCGGGTTCCCATACCCCGTCACCGGCTGTCCGCCCGCCCACGCGAAAGGAACTCCGTGGCTTCTTCCACAGTGACGCGCTCCAGCACCGAGCTCACTGACGACGTCGACGAGACCCCGCTCGACGACGAGGACTTCGACCTCGACGACGAAGGAGACGACGACGCCGGCTATGACGACGAGGACTACGACGGCTCTGACGAGGACGACAACGAGGACTCCTCTGACGAGGACGAGGACCAGGATGACGACTCCGAGGCGCAGACCGCCCAGGAGGATGACGGTCCGGCCCCCGAGCTGCGCGACTACTACCTGGATGTGAGCCTGGAGGAGAACGGCGACGGCTCCAAGCGCAGCCCCTTCAACGACCCCGCCTCTCTCAAGGGGGTCCGCCTGGCCCCGGGGGCGACTCTCTTCGTGCGTTCACGCACGGTCGTGGAGAACCTGGAGATCGCCGGTCACGGCACCCTGGAGGAGCCCATCACGCTGGCCCCCTACGGACACGGCCCGGTTCCCCGGTTCGTCGTGGGTGACTCCGCCCCGATGGTGGCGCGTGACTACCTCGCTCAGAACGGCTACATCTTCCGCGGCTGGGTTATCAAGGGCATCAAGATGCAGCCCTCCATCGCAGCCCTGACCGGCGAGCTCGAGCGCATGCGCCGGGAGGAGGCGGAGAAGGCCGCCTCCAAGAAGTCCGGTAAGCGCGGCAAGTCCCAGGACAAGGACGGCTCCTTCACCGTCTCCGACTCCGATGAGGGTGACGAGCCCGCCCAGCGGGTCGTCACCGCCGGCGCCACCGCGGACCCGGTCAAGGACTACCTCAAGCAGATCGGTAAGGTCGCGCTGCTGAACGCCGAGCAGGAGGTCGAGCTCGCCAAGCGCATCGAGGCCGGCCTCTACGCCGAGCACCGCCTGGCTGAGGAGGGTAACGACCTACCGGCCAAGCTGCGCCGCGAGCTGCACTGGGTGGCCCAGGACGGTCAGAGGGCCAAGAACCACCTGCTGGAGGCCAACCTGCGACTGGTGGTCTCCCTGGCCAAGCGCTACACGGGGCGCGGCATGCTCTTCCTGGACCTCATCCAGGAGGGCAACCTGGGCCTCATCCGAGCTGTGGAGAAGTTCGACTACACCAAGGGCTTCAAGTTCTCCACCTACGCCACCTGGTGGATCCGCCAGGCCATCACCCGCGCGATGGCGGACCAGGCCCGCACCATCCGTATCCCGGTGCACATGGTCGAGGTCATCAACAAGCTCGCCCGCGTGCAGCGCCAGATGCTCCAGGACCTGGGACGTGAGCCCACCCCGGAGGAGCTGGCCGTCGAGTTGGACATGACCCCGGAGAAGGTCGTCGAGGTCCAGAAGTACGGGCGCGAGCCGATCTCCCTGCACACCCCCCTGGGTGAGGACGGGGACTCCGAGTTCGGTGACCTCATTGAGGACTCCGAGGCCGTGGTCCCGGCCGACGCGGTCAGCTTCACCC
Source organism: Actinomyces acetigenes (assembly GCF_031296635.1). Classification (NCBI taxonomy): domain Bacteria; kingdom Bacillati; phylum Actinomycetota; class Actinomycetes; order Actinomycetales; family Actinomycetaceae; genus Actinomyces; species Actinomyces acetigenes. Next base: position 40,084 of record NZ_JASPFC010000023.1, on the reverse strand, counting down.
TCCTGCAGGAGCAGCTCCACGCCGTGCTGGACACTCTCTCGGAGCGCGAGGCCGGCGTGGTCTCCATGCGCTTCGGTCTGACCGACGGCCAGCCCAAGACCCTCGATGAGATCGGCAAGGTCTACGGGGTCACCCGCGAGCGCATCCGCCAGATCGAGTCCAAGACCATGTCCAAGCTGCGCCACCCCTCGCGCAGCCAGGTCCTGCGCGACTACCTGGACTGAGCGGACGGACCCTGACGAAGGAGCCCCGACGGCTCCTGTGTGTCGACGGCGTCGGCCCCGGAACCGCATGGGTTCCGGGGCCGACGCCGTCGATGCTAGTGTCTCGATCGTGACACGGGGTGCCACATGGCTGAGAACACACCCGTCGAACCTGTCCAGCTAGTACTGACGAAGGGATGTCACATGCACTGGGGCATGTCTACCCCAGCGGCGCTTGAGGCGGTACGCCGCCACGCCCCGCTGGTCTCCTGCATCACCAACACGGTGGTCACCAACATCACCGCTAACGTTCTCCTGGCTCTGGGCGCGGCGCCCGCCATGGTGGATATCACGGGGGAGGCGGGCCCCTTTGCCCGCGTCGCCTCCACGCTGCTCATCAACCTCGGCACGCCTCAGCCCGAGCAGCGGGACGCCGCCCGTGAGGCCGTGGCTGCGGCAGCCGACGCGGGCACGCCGTGGGTCCTCGACCCGGTGGCCATCGGCACGCTGACGCACCGCACTGCGCTGGCCCGTGAGCTCTTCGGCCGGGGACCGAGCGTCGTACGGGGCAATGCCTCGGAGATCCTGGCTCTGGCAGGAGACGGCAGCGGTGGGCGGGGCGTCGAGACCGCCGACGACGTCGCCGCGGCACTCGATCCGGCCTGCGACCTGGCCCGCAGCCACGGCTGCGTTGTCGCCGTCTCCGGGCCCGTCGATCTGATCACCGACGGCGAGAGCGTCATCCACGTTCAGGGCGGCTCCGCGCTACTGACCCGGATGACTGGCGGGGGCTGCGCTCTGGGTGCGGTGGTCGCGGCCTTTCTCGGGGCGGGGCGGAAGGAGGGCCTGGATGACGTGAGCGCCGTCGTCGCTGCGCATGCCGTCTACAGCGCTGCTGCCGAGCGAGCGGAGGTCCGATCAACCGGCCCCGGATCCTTCCCACCAGCCTTCCTCGACGCCCTGTACGCCCTTGAGATGCAGGACCTGCAGAACGTTAGCGTCAGTGCTACCAGCGCGACCACCGCCGCCGGGGGAGGGCCGGCATGAGGGCCGCACCGGACCTGTCGGTTTACCTCGTCACCGATGAGGGCCAGTGCCGCTCGCGCGGCAGAGACGTCCTGGCCACCGTTGAGGCTGCTGTCGACGGCGGAGTCACCTGCGTCCAGCTGCGCGCCAAGGGTACCGACGGCGGACTCTTCCTGACTCAGGTGCTGGAGGTGGCCGAGGTGATTGGTGATCAGGTCCCCGTCATCGTCAACGACCGCGTCGACATCTTCCTGGCGGCGCGCGATCAGGGAGCGCCCGTGGCCGGGGTACACCTCGGCCAGTCGGACCTGCCCGCCCGCATCGCACGCCGTCTCGTCGGGGAAGAAGCCTACCTCGGGCTGTCGGCCGCGACTCCCGACGAACTGCGCACCGCCCAAGAGCAGGGCGCCTGCGACCACGTCGGCATCGGCGTCGTTCATCCCACCGCCACCAAGGCCGACGCTCCGAAGAGCCTGGGGGTGAACGGCGTGGCGCGCATGGCTGCCCTGATCGATCTGCCTGCTGTGGCCATCGGCGGCATCACGGCCAGCGACCTGCCGGCCCTCCGGGCGGGTGGTCTGGCCGGTGCCGCCGTCGTATCAGCCATCTGCACGGCCGAGGACCCCAGGAGCGTCGCCGCCGACCTGCACCGTGCCTGGGACGAAGGATGTCGGCGATGAGCCAGCAGCGTTCGGCAACCGTGACCGCCTTGACCATCGCCGGCTCAGATCCTAGTGGTGGCGCCGGCATTCAGGCCGACATGAAGGCCATGAGTGCCCTCGGCGCCTACGCGATGAGCGTCATCACGGCGTTGACTGCCCAGTCAACGCGCGGTGTGGCCGGTGTGCACGCCGTGCCGGTCGACTTCGTCCGTCTCCAGATGGACACGTTGCTGGAGGACATCGTCCCCGATGCCACGAAGATCGGGATGCTCGCCACCGCCGAGCTGGCCGACGCGGTGGGGGAGTACCTGCCTGGACTCACTCATACGGTGCTCGACCCGGTCATGGTGGCCACCTCCGGGGACCGCCTTCTCGACGAGCAGGCGGTCGGTGCCGTGCGCCGTCTGTGCGCCAAAGCCGATCTCATCACTCCTAACCTCTATGAGGCGGCCGTCCTGCTGGGGGAGGAGCCCGCGGCGACCCTCGGTGAGCTGCGCAACCAGGCGCAGCGCCTGAGGGATCTGGGTGCACGTAGGGTCCTGGTCAAGGGTGGTCACCTGAGCGGTGACGCTGGTGACGCCGTCGATGTCTACGCCGATGCCGACGGCGTCGAGATCTTGTGCGGTCGCAGGGTATCCACGCAGAACACCCACGGCACGGGATGCACGCTCTCTTCGGCGATCGCCTCGCTGCGACCACGCCGGGCGACCTGGCTGGAAGCGGTGCGGGACGCCAAGGACTACCTCACCGGCGCCATCGCACACGCCGAGGCCCTGGGCGTTGGACACGGGTGCGGGCCCGTCCACCATTTTTACCGAGTCTGGATTAGAGCCGGATGGTAAATTATGTCGTTGTCATCGGCGACCTCCCCGGCTCACGCTGCCGAGCTTGCACAGGGTGGAGGTGCGGCGCCCAGTGCGTCCTTGACGACGGTGACCGCTCCCACCAGGCACCTCTGCATGTGAGACTTAGGACTGAGTCAGGTGGTGTACAGCCCGGGATCGTAAACTGGACACCGGGAGACTCCCTCGCTCAGGAGCACTGAGATGGTTGACGCACGCACCGCTCTCGCCCAGTCCGACACCCTTCGCCTCATCTGGCCCCAGTGGCAGGGGGCGGGAGAGGCCTCGGTGCGCAGCCTGCTGCCCGAGCTGCCCTACGGGGAGGCGCGGCGCGTCTATGCACTGGGAACCCGGGTGCTGACGGCGCTCCTGCCCGAGCACGCCGGTCCCACGGAGATCGTCCCCGTCAGCGATGAACCCACTGGCGAGGAGGTTCTCGTCACTAACGGCATGGAGTCGCGTGCCCAGATCCTGGCCGGGATTCGTGACGCCCGCGAGGCGATCGCCCGGCACGACGCTCCCAGGATCCTCACCCTGGGCGGGGACTGCGCTGTTTCCGTCGTCCCCTTCACCGAGCTCGCCGCCCGTTACGGAGACGACCTGGCCGTCGTCTGGATCGACTCCCACCCCGACATCGGCACCTCGCACTTCCAGCACCCCGGCTACCACGCCATGGCGGTCTCTCACATCATCGGTACTGGTGACGTCGAGGTGATGGAGGAGTTGGCGGCCTTTGTCTCCCCGAGTCGACTGACCCTGGCGGGCCTGCACTCCTGGACCGAGGACGGCTACCCCAACATCGCCACGTGGGGGCTGCACGCCTTCGGCCCGGCTGACCTGGGCGACTCGACGGAGCCCCTGCTGAGGTGGCTGGAGGCCACCGGCTGCAGCCGCGTAGCAGTCCATCTGGATGTCGACACCGTGGACGCCGATGAGGTCCGGCTGAGACTGGGCTACGATCGCGGCGGCCTGAGTGTGACTCAGACCAACCGCGTGATCAGGGATCTAGGGCGGGCGGCCGACGTCGTCGGCCTGACGATCGCCGAGTACGTGCCCCGGCAGGTCGTCGCCCTCACCCATCTCCTGGAGGGGCTGCCGCTTCTCTGAGTGATCGGGGCGGGCCGGGCGAGCTTCGCCCGCCGGGGCGACCGACGTCAGCCGGTGACGACCTTGGCCCCGGTGGTCTTCTTGGCGGCGTCGAGGGTTCCCAGCTCGGTGACTCCGGAGAAACCAGCGTTGCGCATGACGGCACTGGCCATCTTGGGCTGGTCGGCGGAGCCGTAGAGCTGATACTGGGAGCTGCGGTCCAGACCTGAGATCTGGCTGGAGAAGTCACCCGAGGAGAAGTCGTAGTTAACGGCCCCCTCCAGGTGCCCCTTCTTGAACTCCTCAGCCGAACGCAGGTCGACGATGACGACGGGTCCGGTGGCCTTCGCGTCCGCCGGGGCGGTGTGTGCTGAGGAGGCGGCGCTGGAGCCGGTGGATCCGGAGCATCCTGAAAGCGCTAACGTGCCGCAGAAGACGAGCAGGGCAGAGGTGGTCATGACGCGGAGAGAGCGTTTCACAGACAGTTCCTTCAAAGGTCACGCGGCTTCGTCGAGCCTGGATGGGGGCAGGTTGCTTCATTCAGCGCAAGGCTCTGTGCCGGGGGACTCGGGGTGGGAACAGGAGCAGGGCCTCAGGAATGAGGATATGCGGCATCCGGTAGAAAAAGACTGTGATACTCAGTGAACCGCAGTGCCGACTTCAGTGAAGAAGTCCACGTCGGCTGGGTCGACCGGCGCCGTCAGCTGCCGGCGGCCAGGCTCGCGGTCTCGTCCTGGAACAGCAGTGCGACCTCCTTGAGCTTCTCTGCGTGCTTGCGGGCGTGGTGACCGCAGAAGAAGAGCTCGCCGGTCAGCATGACGACTCGGACGTAGGCCTGCGCGTCGCAGACGTCGCAGCGGTCGGCTGTGGTCAGCGGGCGCTCGGCGGAGTCGGCGGCAGGAGCGGTCTGCTCGTCCAGGGTGGTCACCGCCTGCGCGGCGGTTGAGGTTCCGGTTGTGCTCATGGACCGCATTGCATCATGACGCGGACGCTTCCACCCGCCCGAGGCGGCCGTTTCCGCCTGAGGCGCACGCGCTTTCGCCCACGGCGCACGTCACCACGGAACTGATCGGTCGGGTGAATGCTGGAAGGTAACCGTGGCGAGCTGTCAGCCCGCAGGAATCGGGAGGGAGCAGTCAGGATGTCGGTGGTGCAGGAGTTCCGCGACCGTGAGATCGCGAGCCTGGAGCGCTCGGGTTGGGCGACCAACGCGGTCCTTCGGCAGAGGCTGGAGGCCGTGGGGCTACGAGCGCCCGCCGAGGTCGTCGCCGAGTGCTTGGACGAGGATGCAGGAGTCGGAGGTGGCGCCGGTGCCCGCTGGGAGCGGGCCGAGCGCGCGGTGGCCCACTTAAGGGAGCACTTCGCCTCATTCCGCTTCTCCGACGACGTCGACTACGGACTCCTGGCGATCCCGGCCACCGACCGACTCGACACCCGCGGGGCCATTGATCCTGGCATCCGCCGCGGTCAGCAGCCCGATCTGACCGAGGACTTCGTCGACCCGGCCCTGGGGGAGGGAACTGACCTCAGCGCCTCCGTCGGAACTGCCGCCGGGACCATGCTGGGCAAGGACGGTTGGATGGTGGTGGCCGGCGTCGTCGGCCAGTACGGAATCTCGGCGGGAAGCCATGAGGACATCACCGCCGCTCCTACGGAGCTCTTCGAGGTCGACGGTGTCGACACCCGCACCCTCATGACCCGTCAAATCTGGGGAGCCCGCCTCCTGCAGTGCTCGCCCGGGCTCGTCCCCGACTCGGACTACGCCGAGCGATGGACCTTCACGCTCTTCCCTGCCGAGGGGCTGGTGGACGGGCAGGCCGCCTCGGGTACCGTGCTCAAGAGGCGGGTGCGCTTCCGGCTGGGTAAGGCGGGCCGTGGGATCGGCAGCGCGCGGGTGAGCCCCGCCCTTCCGCTGACGTAGCGGTCGTGGCGGCCCGTGGCGGCCTCGGTAGCTGCATGACGTATGACGCCACAGGCCTGCCGCGGCGAGGCACAAGGCACCAGCGGCACTGATCGGCTAGATTCCCAGCGTGCCCTCATCTGAGAACAAGACCAGCCGGGGCGACTACTCCGCCCGCCACCTCTCCGTCCTGGAGGGGCTCGAGGCCGTGCGCAAGCGCCCGGGAATGTACATCGGCTCCACCGACCAGCGCGGTCTCATGCACTGCGTGTGGGAGATCGTCGACAACGCCGTCGATGAGGCCCTCGAGGGGCACGGCGACGACATCTCGGTGACCGTCCACGACGACGGCTCCATCGAGGTGCGCGACAACGGGCGCGGCGTGCCCGTGGACATTGAGCCCTCCTCCGGCCTGACCGGCGTCGAGCTCGTCTACACCAAGCTGCACGCCGGCGGGAAGTTCGGCGGAGGCTCCTACGGCGCCGCCGGCGGCCTGCACGGCGTGGGGGCGTCCGTCGTCAACGCCCTGGCCGAGCGCATGGACGTCGAGGTCGACCGCGGCGGCAAGACCTACGCCATGAGCTTCCACCGCGGCGAGCCCGGCATCTTCGACGACTCCGCCGGGCGCAGCCCCTCCTCACCCTTCACCGGCTTCACGAAGGCCTCCGAGCTGCGCGTCATCGGCAAGGTGCGCCGCGGCGTGACCGGCACCCGGGTCCGCTACTGGGCCGACCCCCAGATCTTCCCCAAGCCCACCGAGTACGACGCCGCCGCCCTGCGCGCCCGCCTGCGCCAGACCAGCTTCCTCGTCCCGGGCCTCACCCTGCGCCTGGAGGACAAGCGCCCCAAGGCCGAGGCCATCGCCGCCTCCACCACGCCGGCCGCCGACGCCGGCGAGACCGACGACGCCGTCCACGAGGTCACCCTGCGGGCGGCCGCCAAGAACGCCACTGAGAACCGCGGCGACCTGTTCGACACCGGCGATGACGACGACGTCGAGGTCTTCCAGGCCCTGGGCGGCACCGCCGACTTCGTCGACTTCCTGGCCTCCGACGGCTCAGTCACCGACACCTTCCGCCTCACCGGCGAGGGCACCTACACCGAGACCGTCCAACAGCTCGACCGTGCCAGCGGGCACCTGCGGCCCGTCGAGGTCGAGCGCACCTGCATGGTCGACGTCGCCCTGCGCTGGGGGATCGGCTACGACACCACGGAGCGCTCCTTCGTCAACATCATCGCCACCCCCATGGGCGGCACCCACCTGACCGGATTCGAGCAGGCCCTCACCAAGGTGCTGCGCAAGCGCATCGAGGCCGACTCCCGGGCCCTGAAGCTCACCGCCAAGGACGGGCGCGTCGAGAAGGACGACATCATGGCGGGCCTGACCGCCGTCATCACCGTGCGCGTGCCCGAGCCCCAGTTCGAGGGCCAGACCAAGGAGGTCCTGGGCACCGGGCCCGTGCGCCAGATCGTCTCCAAGGTGGTTGAGCGCGAGCTCACCGCCCTGCTGACCTCCTCCAAGCGGGACCTCAAGGCCCAGGCGCGTGCCCTGGAGGAGAAGATCGTCGGCGAGATGCGCGCCCGCGTCTCAGCGCGCCTGCACAAGGAGATCACCCGCCGCAAGACGGCCCTGGAGACCTCCTCCCTGCCGGCCAAGCTCGCCGACTGCCGCAGCGACGACGTCGCCGCCTCCGAGCTGTTCATCGTCGAGGGCGACTCCGCCCTGGGAACCGCCAAGAACGCGCGCAACTCCGAGTTCCAGGCGCTCCTGCCGATCCGCGGCAAGATTCTCAACGTGCAGAAGGCCTCCCAGGCCGACATGCTGCGCAACGTCGAGTGCTCGGCCATCATCCAGGTGGTCGGCGCCGGCAGCGGACGCACCTTCGACCTGGAGGCCGCCCGCTACGGCAAGGTCATCCTCATGACCGACGCCGACGTCGACGGCGCCCACATCCGCACCCTCCTGCTGACCCTCTTCTTCCGCTACATGCGCCCCATGATCGAGGCGGGCCGGGTCTTCGCCGCCGTCCCGCCCCTGCACCGCATCGAGGTCTCCGGCTCGGGGCGGCGCAAGAAGGAGATCATCTACACCTACTCCGACGAGGAGCTCGTCGCCACTCTGCGCCGCCTGGAGCGCGCGGGCCGCAGCTTCAAGGAGCCCCAGCGCTACAAGGGCCTGGGGGAGATGGACGCCCACCAGCTCGCCGAGACCACCATGGAGCCCCAGCACCGCACCCTGCGGCGCATTACCCTGGGGGATGAGGCCCAGATCATGGAGGCCGAGTCCGTGTTCGAGCTTCTCATGGGCTCATCGGTTGAGCCCCGCCGCGACTTCATCGTCGAAGGCGCCCGTGATGTTGATCGCGAGCGCATCGACGCCTGATCCCCGCGTCAGGTCTCGGCCACTCCTTCAGGTAGGGTCAGTAACCTTCGTGTCACGGCCCGCCGCAGGTCGAGGCGCGCTGCTTACTGACTGATCGTCTTTTTTCATCCTCATGAGGGAGGTGCACTCATGGCACCCGGTTACGGTATCCGCCGGGCGGGGTCCTCACCGTGGCCCATCCTGCGCCCGGGTCCCCGTTCGTCCCTGTCGCGGGAGCTGTCCTGGCGGCCGCTGGGCCCGGAGGACAACCACGAGCTGGCCGCGCTCATCGCTCGGGCCGAGGACGTCGACAACCCGCCCTACCGCACCAGTGAGCAGGAGACGGCCGAGTACTTCCTTGACCCCACCTACTCCGGTGTCGCCGGGCGCGACGCTGACGGCGTCATGCGCGCCTTCGGCTTGGTGCGCCTGCGCCCAGCCGGGGAGATCTACGCCTCCATGACCGGCACCGTGGACCCGGCCGTACGCAAACGCGGCATCGGTCGTGCCCTCCTGCACTGGCAGGCCGAGCGGGCCCGCCACCTCGTGGGTGCCGAACGAGCCGGCACCGTGGCGGGCAAGGGCTCGACCCGGGTCCCAGCCCACGTGGTCACCACCGTCATGGAGGATGACAAGCGCATGCAGGGGCACCTGGCGGACATGGGTTTTGAACCGACGCGCTGGTACCGGGAGGTGCGCCGTTTCCTCGGCGACGAGATCCCCGAGGTGGACCTGGACGGCTTCATCACCATCGACCCGTGGACCCCCGAAATCGACGACGACGTCCGCCGTGCCTACAACCAGGCCATGGCCGAGACCTGGAAGGCGGAGAACGTCACCCCCGAGGACTGGACCGCAGGCAGTGCCTATTTCGCCCCCCAGTGGAGCTTTGTGGCCATGGACCGCTCCGGGGACCGGGCCCGGGTCGCCGGCTACCTGCGTTCGGGCCGCTACGAGCAGGACTGGCAGGCACTGGGCTGGCGGGAGGGCTACACCGACGTGCTCGGGGTCCTCAGCGACTACCGCCACCGCCGGATCGGGCCCGCGCTGCTGGTGGCCGCCATGCGCGCCTACGCCGCCGACGGCATGGAGTACGCCGCCGCCGGCGTCGACACCGACAACCCCAGTGGTGCCGTGGACCTGTACGAGTCCCTGGGCTACGTGCCCACCCGCGGCACCATCCTCTACGCCCTCGACGTCTGAGCGGGGCCTTCGTCTCCCGGGCGGTTTGTGCTGTCTCCTCACTTGGGAGGCGTTCGCTCGGACGGGAATCCGGGACAGGCTGGTGGTCCTGGAGGCGACGAGGCGCGGAGGGAAGAGGCCTGGCGGTTCCTGGCAGGTCGCTGGTGTCCACAGCGCTGACATCAACCCCGCATCGGGGCTGCGCGTCGGGGAGGAACCGCAGGATTCCAACGATCCCCGCTGGGTGCTTCGATGGCAGGCTCGTTCATGTCAGCGCTGTGGACACCGGGCCGCGCAGGAGTGAGTCCGGGGTTCTTACGGCATAGCCCGACGCCTCCGTCACAGGTCCTCCTGCACCGCTCCCTGCCCGCCGTCTGCGCAGGGGCCCGGAGGTCATGGTTCGACGCCGGCTCCGCCCCGCTCCGCCCCGAGTCGGTCTACTCCACGAGGGTCGGGATCTACTGACCAAGGGTTGTGCGTACTGCACGAAGGCCCCACCTACCCGCAGTACCCCCAACCCTCCTCCAGTAGCACCCCCCTCGTGCAGTGCATCCAGACGACACCGGCAGCCACCACAGTCACCGAGCCGGCCCCCTCCGACAAGCCCAAGCAGCAGCTCTCCGATCTGGCACACCCACTCCAGCGGTGTCTTGAGACGTCATGACACCCGAAACCCTCAGAAGACATGAGACAACACAGTCTCCCGGGAGGCTCACCCTCGCAGGTGGGCCACAGCTCCGGCCACCACGGTGGCCACTGGGCGAACACCCGCCAGCTCCTCGGCCCCCAGGCGCAGGGGGTCCTCGGCCAGGAGCACCAGGTCGGCCTGAGAGCCCACCGCCACCGGACCGGCCCCGTTGACACTGGCCGCCAGCGCCTCCTCCGCCGTCAGCCGCTGATCCGGCGACCACACCGAGCCATCCGGCGTCCGGCGCCCCACGGCCGCCGACATGGCCAGCCACGGGTCCAGGGGCGCCACCGGCGCGTCCGAGCCCAGCTGGAGCAGGGCCCCGGCGGCCACCATGTCCGCGAAGGCGTAGGTGCGCCCCTCCAGCCCCGGCCACACCCGGCCCACGGCCGCCCAGTCGTCAATGAGGTGGGCCGGCTGAACCGACAGCTCGATGCCGCAGCCCACGAGGCGCCTGAGCGCCCCGTCAGGCTCATCGAGGGCGTCGGCCGGCAGCAGCTGGGCGTGCTCCAGGCGCCCGGCGGCACCCGAGCGAGCGAAGGCCGCGGCGACGTCGTCGACCGCCGCGTCCCCGATGGCGTGGACGGCCATCTCATAACCCTGCCGGGAGGCGTGGGCCATGAGGTCTGTGAGCTCGGCCCGGTCGATGTTGACCACGCCGCAGGTGTGCTCCAGGCCCAGCTCGGCCGGATAGGGCTCGCACGTGTGCGCGCTGCCCGAGCCCATCGAGCCGTCTGCGATCACCTTGAGCGGCCCCTGAACCAGCACCGGGGAGCCGTCGGGCAGGTGGGGTGAGCCCGCCAGCTCTGTCCCGGTGCGCAGGCCCCTGGCGATCCACCGCTCCAGCTTGTCGCGGTAGACCCCGATGCGGATACGGGGCAGCACCTCAGGAAGGACGCCCTGGTCCGCCATGGCCCGCAGGCGCCGCGGCCAGTCATCGGGATCCTCCGACCAGCTCATGTCAACCACGCCGGTGATGCCCCGGGACAGCATGTCGGCCAGGACCTGCCGGTAGCCGGACTCCCGCAGCTCGCGCGTCCCGGGCACCTCATCGAGGCGGTCCAGCAGGGCGAACCACGGATCCTCCTTCATCGGCGCCCCCGGGTCCTGGGCGCTGGCCCCCGGTAGGCCCAGAGCCCGCAGCGCCGCCGAGTTCAGCCACCCAGAGTGCACGTCCCCGGAGATGAGCAGCGTGGGAGTCTCCCCGGTGACTGCGTCGAGCTCGGCGACCGTGGGCACCCGGGGCCAGTTGGACAGACGGTGCCCGAATCCCTGGATCGTGGCCGGCCGCGAACCCGCCGGCAGCTCCCGCAGCGCCCGGGCCACCAGTTCCAGGGCCTCCTCGGCGCTGCGGGTGGCCAGCGTGTCGATGCGCGCCGAGCGCGCCGCCTCCATGTCCAGGTGGGCGTGAGCGTCCCACAGACCGGGAATGAGGAAGGAGCCCTCGGCCTGAAGGACCCGTACCCCGGGAGCACCCAGCTCCTGCCCGACCTCGACGACCCGGCCTACCTCGATGCGCACATCCACGGGCTCACCCGGGGACGGTGGGTCGTCCAGGGCGCCAGGGTGCGAATCCCTGCGGCGCAGCGCCCCCAGCTCGGTACGGGACCGGAAAGGGACGATGCGCGCGTCCCTGATGAGCAGGTCTGCGGAGGGTTGATCAGCCATGCGCCACTTTAGGCACAGCCGCCCTGCTCGCGGGCGGATCTCCGGGATGCTGCTGCTACTACATCCCCGTCAGCCGATTCCGATGATGGGAGCCGGCAGCGGTGAGCCGGAGCCGTCGCGCCGCTCATCGGGTTCCGGCAGCGCGACCGGCTTGCCGCCCTCGCGCAGCGCCCTAGGCGGGGCCACCCCCACCCAGGCCACCACCAGCTCGTCCTCACCGCGCAGGAAACGGTGAGAGCGAACCCCGCCCGTGGCCCGTCCCTTCGCCGGGTAACGATCCAAGGGCGTGACCTTGACACTGCCTCCTCCGGTGCCCGGAAGCGAGCCCTCGGAGCCCGCCACCGTCACCACGATGGCCTCGGCCAGGAGCTCCTCAGGAACCGCAGCACCGGCGATAACCCGGGCGCCCTCATGCAGCGAGATCCCCGCCATCCCACCGGCGCCCCGGCCCTGCGGACGCACCTTGGCGGCCTGGAACCGCAGCAGCTGGGCGTCGGAGGTCACCAGGGCCAGGAAGTCCGTGTCCGCGGCGGTGCCCGCGAAGACCACCCGGTCGCCCTCGGACAGGGAGATGACTTCCCAGCTCTCAGCGTTCCTGGGCTCGTCGCCGGGCTTGACCCGCTTGATGACGCCCTCAGCCGTGGCCAGGACGATGGGAGGGTTGTCGGCCGACCCCACCGGGACCAGCCCCACCACCTTCTCCTTCGGCTCGATGTCCACCAGCTGGCGAACCTGAGTCGCACCGGCCAGCCCCGGGGCCCCCTCGGTGCGGGGCACCTCCGTGGTGGAGACGACGTCGAGCAGCACGAGCCGTCCGGTGTCGGTGACCGCGCCGATGCGCCCACGCGCCGTGGTGGCCACCTGAGAGGTCAGGGCGTCGTGGGGCTGGCGCCCGCCGGTGCGGGCCACCGGCTCGGCGCCGGGGGTGCGCGCCACCAGTCCGGTGGCCGACAGCATCACCCGGCACGGGTCGTCAGGGACGGTCAGCGGCACCGGGGAGGCGCTGGGCATGAGCGTCATCGGCTGAGCGGAGGCACCGGCCGGCTTCGCACCCCCACCTGAGGCGGGGGCGTCGTCCGCAGTCGCGGCGACGGCGGCCGACGACGTCACGCGCTCACCGGAGGCCTCCAGCAGTACCGTGCGCCGCGGGGTGCCGAACTGCTCGGCCACGGCCGCCAGCTCCCGGGAGACCACGCGCCGCAGCAGCGCGTCGTCGGCCAGGATCGCCTCGAGGGACTCGATCTCCCGAGCGAGCTCGTCGCGCTCCTTCTCCAGCTCGATGACCGAGAACTTCGTGAGCCGGCGCAGCTGGAGCTCCAGGATGTAGCCGGCCTGCGGCTCGGTGAGGTCGAAGACCTGCATGAGCCGGGTGCGCGCCGTGGCGGCGTCGTCGGAGGAGCGGATGACGGCGATGACCTCATCGATGTCGAGGATGGCGATGAGCAGGCCGTCCACCAGGTGGGCGCGCTCGCGACGCTTGCCCAGACGGAACCGGGTGCGCCGAGTGACCACCGTGAGACGGTGACGTACGAACACCTCCAGCAGCTCGCGCAGCCCCAGGGTGTGGGGCTGACCGTCCACGAGGGAGACGTTGTTGATGCCGAAGGAGTCCTCCAGCGGCGTGTGCTTGTAGAGCTGGGCCAGGACGGCCTCGGGGTTGTAACCGTTCTTGACGCTGATGACCAGGCGGGTTCCGTGCCTGCGGTCGGTGAGGTCGGCGACGTCGGTGATGCCCTGGAGCTTCTTGGAGCCCACCGCCTCCTTGACGCGGGCGATGACCTTCTCCGGTCCCACCATGTAGGGCAGCTCGGTGACCACGATGCCCTTGCGGCGCGGTGAGATGGACTCCACGTGAGCGGTGGCCCGCGTGAGGAACTTGCCCCGCCCCGTGCGGTAGGCCTCCCGGATCCCGTCCAGGCCCACGATCATGCCGCCGGCGGGCAGGTCCGGCCCCGGCACGAAGGCCATGAGATCCTCCAGGCTCGCCTCGGGGTGAGTCAGCAGGTGCCGGGCGGCGGCCACCACCTCCACGAGGTTGTGCGGCGGCATGTTCGTGGCCATGCCCACCGCGATACCCGCCGCACCGTTGACCAGCAGGTTCGGGAAGGCCGCCGGCAGCACCTCGGGCTCGGTGAGCGTGTAGTCGTAGTTGGGGGTGAAGTCGACCGTGTCCTCATCCAGGTCCGCCGTCAGCGCCAGGGCAGAGGCGGCCAGACGCGCCTCGGTGTAACGGGGGGCCGCCGGGCCGTCGTCCAGGGAGCCGAAGTTTCCGTGGCCGTCGATGAGCGGCAGGCGCATCGTGAAGGGCTGGGCCAGGCGCACCAGCGCCTCATAGATCGCGGTGTCCCCGTGGGGGTGGAGCCGACCCATGACATCTCCCACGACCCGGGAGGACTTCACGTGCGGACGATCCGGGCGCAGCCCCATGCGATCCATCTGGAACAGGATGCGGCGCTGAACCGGCTTGAGCCCGTCGCGGGCGTCGGGCAGGGCGCGCGCGTAGATAACGGAGTAGGCGTACTCCAGGAAGCTGGTGCGCATCTCCGTGGACAGATCGAGGTCGACGATCTCCCCGTCGGTCGGGGGAGGAGTCCGGGTGGTGGCAGACTTCGGCATGGGCGCATTCTCCGAGGAATCGGGCCGAAAACAAACCACGACACCCGGGCGTGACAGGTCAGACGCACCCGCCGGCAGCAATCGGCCCGCCTCGAGCAAGGGCATACCGACGCTCGACGACGAAGGGGCGGACGATGGCACAATGGCGACCATGACGACCCACTCAGGCCGCAGCTCGGCCGCCGGTCCCGCCTCGCGCGAGGCGTCGCAGGAGGCCTTCGCAGACCTGGTGCAGCAGGTGGAGCTCGCCGGCTACTACCCCGAGCTGGTGCTCGACACCCTCCGCCTGGCTGTGGGTGAGGAGGAGATCCTCTCCGGCATGGTCCAGGCCGAGACCACCTTCGCCGAGGCGGTCCACCGTCACCTGACCGTTCTGGCCCTGACCCCCAGCCGCCTCATCATCGTCCACGTTGACGACACCCCCGGTGACGACGGCAGCCCCGGCGCCCTGGCCACCAGCGAGGCCGTTCCGCTCAGCCGTATCCGCTCCATGGCCCTGACCCGTGGCGTGGTCGACCCGGCCCAGGGCGGCGGAACCCTCACCGAGATGACGATCGCGATCTCCTGGGGCTCGGTGCGCCGTATCGACATGGAGCCGGCCACCTGCGGCGACCCCGACTGCCAGGCCGACCACGGCATGACCGGCGTGTCCGTTCCCGACGACGTCGTCATCCGCGTGGCCGCGGGCGTGGAGGGCGCTGCCGCCCTGGCCCGTGCCGAGACCTTCGCCGGCCGGCTCTCCCAGATGGCGGCTCGCGCCGCCACCCTGTGACGGGGCCGGTCATGGGAACCCGGAGCGCCAGCGGGCAGCCCGCATCGGCTCCCGCTACGGACTGCCCGCAGGATCCGGCGCTTCGTTATGTCCTGGCGGTCGGCGCTGTCAGTGCCGGACTGGTCTTGGCTGACACCGGGCATGACGGCGATATCGACGTCAGCCCCACCGGTGAATCCGCTGAGCCAGTCGTCTGCGACGCCCGGGCCCGCGCGGTCGCCCACAGCTGGGGGATCGAGCCGGCCGGTGAGCCCGGGCAATCCGGTGGTCCGGGAACCGTCGTCGTCCTCGTGGACGGGCTGGGCCTGGAGATGCTCCGTCAGCGTCGTGGACACACCCCCACCTTGCGTCGGTGGCTGGCACAGCGCGAGACCGCAACTGTCGGCACCGGTGCAGGAATCCTCACCTGCCGGCCCTCGACGACGGCTGCGGCCCTGACCATGCTGGGTACCTCCGCCCTGCCCGGCGCCACCGGCATGGTCGGCTACTCGGTGCTCAACCCCCGCCTGGGGCCCGCTCTTGACCCCTCCGCCGTCCCCGGCCCCGACCAGGTCCTCAGCCTCATCACCTGGAAGGGCGACAACGTCCCCAGCCCCAGGTCCTGGCAGGACGTGCCCACGATCTTCGAACGGCTTCCGGCTGGGAGCGCGGTGAGCATCGGGCCGACCCGCTTCGCCGGTTCCGGCCTGACCGAGGCCGCCCTACGGGGCGCCTCGCACCTGGGAGCCGACCGGCTGGAGGACCGGCCGGGTCTGGCCGCCGGCGCCCTGCGCCGCGGCACCCCGCTGGTCTACCTCTACGTCGGCGAGCTGGACAAGACCGGTCACAAGCACGGGTGGCTCAGCGAGCAGTGGCTGGCCCAGCTCGAGCGCCTCGACGCTGCCATGGCCGAGCTGGTCCGCCGCGTCCCCGCCGGAACCAGGATCCTCCTCAGCGCCGACCATGGCATGGTCGACACCGATCCCGACCACCGCATCGACCTGAGCGCCCACCGTGAGCTCGCCCGCGACGTCGTCGCCGTGGCCGGCGAGCCCAGGCTGACGCACCTGCATGTCGCTTGCGGCGACGTGGACCTCGCCGCCGAGGTGGCTCAGCGCTACCGCCACGTTCTGGGGGAGCGGGCGATGTGGATCGGGACCAGGGAGCAGACCGGCGAGCACCTGGGCGCCCTCGGAGCGCGAGCACGAGGCGTCGTCGGCGACGTCGTCGTGGCCATGGCCGAGAACTGGGTCCTCGTGGACCCCCGGGTCCACTCTGAGTCCGCCATCGCCATGCCAGGCGTCCACGGCTCCTTCACCCCGGCCGAGACCGAGGTGCCGCTGCTCATCACCGAGGCCTGAGGTCCCGGTCCCGGCTACTCGGGGCTACTCGGGCCTGGCGCCGAAGACGATCTCGTCCCAGGAGGGCACGGAGCGCCGTGAGCGACGGCGGGACTTCTTCTTGGCCGGAGGTGTCCTGGGCATGTCGGGCAGGGGCTCCTGCGTACCGGCCGCAGAGGCGGCCGACGGGCCGGGGGAGGCCTTGGCCAGGACCTCGGAGCGCGAGGGCATGGGGATCTCCGGCACCGGCTCAGTGGGACTGTCCGCCCCCAACGGTGCCCGACGTCCCACAGGAATGCGCTCCACCGCGGGGCTCGGAGCCGACGGCGCCGCCGAGGGGGCGCTGGAGGCCGTCACCAGCCTGGTGCCGGCCGGGTGGTTGCCGGTGTGCAGGCGCCTGCGCTCCGACATCGAGTAGACCTGCGCGCTCAGACCCTCGGCCTGCTCCAAGGACTCATCGGTGGCCCTGGCACCGGCTTCGGCACGGCGCCCCTCCATGCCCCGGGCCGGGGGCGAGGGGACCTCGGGGCTCTCAGGGCTGCTGGTGTAGTCGATGCCGTGAGGGTCGGTGAAGGCGTCCTCGTCGCCGTTCCCCGCTCCCGCGAAGCCGCTCAGCTCGTCGTCCTGGGGCATCTCCACCTCGACGCGCCGGCCCCGGCTGGAGGCCAGGTCGGCCAGCAGCGCATCAGTGTCATCGGCCGACATGGCGCCACTGGTGGGGCGACCGTACTCCCGGACCGGAAGCATCCCGGAGGGCATCTCGACGGCCAGCCCGGTGGACTCGCCGGAGGCCGCAGCCGGGGCGGAGGCGGCCGAGACCGCGCCGCTGGCAGCTGAGCCCGCAGCCGCGGGGGAGTTCCCCGACTGCGCCGACGGCGCAGAGGCGGAGGCTCCGGGGGCCTTCGAATCCTGGTCGAAGACGGCCGGGCGCTTGGCCCCCGCTCCGGCCTCGGTGAGCCAGCGCGCCTCATCGTCCAGGGCGTGAACCGCGCGGGCCGTCAGGTCCAGTGACCAGCGCGCCTGCTTCTCCTCGGCGGACTGCACGAAGGTCACCATGATGAGCCAGGGGTCGCGGCCCTCGCGCAGCGCGTCCCACTCCAGGCTGGAAGGGTCGACACCGCGTGTGGCCAGCCGGTCCACCACCAGCTCGCCGAGCAGGGGGGAGTCCTTCTCCCAGCCGATCCGGCAGGACTGGGCCTGCGAGACGGCCCACTGGCGCTCGGCGAGTACCGGCCCCTCGAAACGGCGCACGTGCTCCACGTCCATACCCGTGCTGATCGCGACCTCGGCGGCGGTTGCGCCGGCGCGCATGTAGGCCTGGAGCTGCCGGGGGCGCAGGGGCGCCGGCGCCTCGGCGACCGTCCCCGACGGGGGCAGGATCGCTCCGCGGTCACGGCGCACCGCGGCCCTGAGGGCGTCGTCGACGACGATGCTGTAGCGCTCGCCGTCCTCGTCGGTCATGACAATCGTGTCACCGTTGGCACCCAGCAGCTCGAGCTCGACCATGGGTGGGGCCTCCTTCATCCCGTGTCAGCACTATATGCTCCACTGTGCCCCACAGCCTGCCATCCGCAGGCGCCGAGCCGTGGGAGGCGCAGCGGTGTGCCACATGTGAAGCAGGTGTGAATACCCTCGTGAAAACCCTCGGGGCGGACGCACTGAAAGCGAATCGTGTTCCTTCGTCGGGCGATTTGGCTTGACGGGCCACCTGGCGGTGCTATTGTGCGCGTGCCTTCCGGGACGGGGACGCTGAATCGTCGGCACGACGCCGGTGCGCGTGCACGGCTCGACTCCCGCCTTGCGAAGGTCACCCGAGAGCCGTCGACAGAAAGAGTGACGAGGCCATGGCGACCGACTACGACGCCCCGCGCAAGAATGATGACGAGCCCGAGGCCGATTCCATCGAAGAGCTGACCTCGCGGCAGAAGGACCAGTCATCCGCCGCGATCGAGGAGGACGAGAACGAGGCCGCCGAGGGCTTCGAGCTTCCCGGGGCGGACCTGTCCCGTGAGGAGCTGAGCGTTCACGTGGTTCCTCAGCTCGAGGACGAGTTCACCTGCTCGGAGTGCTTCCTCGTTCATCACCGCAGCCAGCTGGCCTTCGTCGACGAGGCGACCGGTCTTCCGGTGTGCGCAGACTGCGCCGGCTGATGTTCCCACCCAACTCAGGAGATCCCCATGGGACTGTTCTCGCGCCGTCGTGACGACGCAACCACCGATTCTGACGAGTCCACCTTCGGGCGCGACCCCGGCAGCGACGACCCCGACAAGGCCGCTGCCTCCGGCCCCTGGGACCTCAATGAGCTGCCCGAGGACCAGGAGGAGGTGCCCCGCATCGACCTGGGCGCGCTACAGGTCCCGGCCGTTGACGGGATGCAGCTGCGTCTGGAGCAGGCGCCCGACGGCACCGTCACCGCTGTTGTCCTGGCGCTGGGTGGCTCGGCGCTCGAGCTGCGGGCCTTTGCCGCGCCGCGCACCGCAGGCATCTGGGACGAGCTGCGCGGCGACATCGCCAACGAGCTCGCTGGAAACGGTGCCCGCTACGAGGAGAGCCACGGGGAGCACGGTACCGAGCTGGTCGCTCACCTGCCCATGCGCGGACCCGACGGCACGATGGTGACCGGCACGATCCGGTTCCTGGGGATCGACGGCCCCCGCTGGTTCCTGCGCGGCGTCCTCCAGGGACCGGCCGCCTCTTCCGAGCACTCCGCTCAGGCGCTGCGGGAGGTGCTGCGCGGAATCGTCGTCGTCCGCGACGGCCAGGCCCGTCCGCCCCGCGAGATCCTGCCCCTGCACGCGCCCGGAGCCGTGACCGGCCCCGAGGCCGAGGAGCTGCCCGGCATCGACCCGCTGGCGCCCGGCCCGACCATCTCCGAAGTGCGTTAAATGGGGGCGCTGTCGGCCTGGGTGAAGCGGCACTACGAATCGCTGCACACCAGTCGCGAGCTCCTCGAGGCCGAGGACGAGGAGCGCTCCGCCAGCCGGCGGGGCACCGATCCGATCGGCTCGCTGACCTCGCGTCAGCGGACCCGTGTCTCCGGTGTGCTGCAGGCGGTCACCTACCGCTCGAGCCAGGACAAGCCCATCCTCGTCGGGCAGCTCTACGACGGCACCGGCAGCATCGACCTGGTGTGGTGGGGCCGGCGACGCATCCCCGGTATCAAGCCGGGGGTCCATCTCCTCGCTGAGGGGCGGGTCGCCGACGGCACCCACCGCCAGCAGATCCATAACCCCGCCTATCGCCTGCTGGGGCCGGGGCAGTAGCAACCGGCAGCCACCTGCGGGAAGGACCATCGAATGAGCAGCCGTTCCACGGGAACCACCCGTACGGGCCTGGGAGCCATCGACTCCGAGCGCTTCGACGCCATGGCCGCCGTGGGCGGGTGGCGCGGCATCCTCGAGTCGGTCGTGCCTACTCTCATGTTCGTCCTGGTCATCGCGGTGCGGCCCACCGCACTGGTGGCGGCGCTGATCGCCTCCCTGGCCATCAGCGCCATCTGCCTCGTGGCCCGCCTGGTGCAGCGCCAGTCTCCGGTTCAGGTCGTCGGCGGGGTCGTGCTGGTCCTGGTCTCGGCCCTGTGGGCCTGGCGCAGCGGCGACGCCTCCAACTTCTACGCCACCGGCCTCATGATCAACGCGGCCTGGCTGGTCGCCTGCCTGGTCTCCCTGCTCATCGGCTGGCCGATCGTGGGCGCCCTCATGACGCTGTGGCATCGCGTCACCGACGAGTCTGACCGCAGTGATAGTGATGAGGACAGCGGCGCGAGCAAGGACTCGGGCAGCGCTCAGGCGCCGCAGGCCGACGACGATCCCGCCCCACGACCCTCGGCCTGGCGCACCGAGCCGGCCCTGCGCCTTGTCCGGCGCCGCTACCACGCAGGCACCTGGGTCCTGACGCTCATGTTCGCCCTGCGGCTCGTCGTCGAGGTGCCCCTCTACCTGGCCGGCGCCCAGGCCGTGTCCTACCTCGGGGTGGCCCGCCTCATCCTGGGCGTGCCGCTGTACGCCGTGACCCTGTGGTTCATCTGGCTGCTGGTGGCCCCCAGCCGGATCGCCCAGGCCCAGGCTCTTGCTCAGCGGTAGCGCCGCCCAGCGTCACGTGAAGATGAGGGGCAGCTCCTTCAGGCTGGACTCTCCCTCCCGAGCCGTGAGGAAGATGAGCTCATCGCCGCGCTCGAAGCGCTCGTCGCGGTCCGGTGTGATGGGGCGGTAGTCGCGCAGAATCGCCGCCAGCACCGTGTGGGGCGGCAGCTCGATGTCGGTGACGAGCTCGCCGATGACCGGTGAGTCCTCCGGCAGGGTCAGCTCGTGCATGGAGGCGCCCGACTGGTGGAAGTGGAAGATGCTCACCAGGCTGCCGACACTGACGGCCTCCTCCACCAGGGCCGTCATGAAGCGCGGGGTCGACACGGCCACGTCCACACCCCAGGTCTCATCAAAGAGCCACTCGCTCTTGGGATTGTTGACGCGCGCGACCGTACGGGGAACCCCGTACTCGGTCTTGGCCAGCAGGGAGATGACCAGGTTGGCCTTGTCATCCCCGGTGGCGGCCACAATGACGTCGCAGGTCTCGGCCCCGGCGCGCTCCAGGGCGTCAATGTCGCAGGCGTCGGCCAGCTGCCAGTCGGCCTGCGGGACCGAGGCGATGCGCATGGCCTCGGTGGAACGGTCAACGAGGGTGACCTCGTGGCCGTGGCTGATGAGCTCGCGGGCGATGGAACGGCCCACGGATCCGGCTCCGGCGATCACGATCTGCATGGCTCAGGCCTCCTGGGTCGGGGCGTGTGACAGGGCTCGGCGGACCTGACCGATACGGTCGGTGCTCACCGCCAGGTGCAGCCGGTCGTGCTCCTGGATGACGGTGACGGCCTCGGGCAGCAGCGCCGTGGCATCACGCGAGATCCAGGCCACCCGCACACTCAGTCGGTCCTCCAGGGCCCCGATCGTCGTGCCGACCCACTGCGGGGAGGCGCTGGGCTGGATGAGAGCCACCGTGCCCGAGGGATCCTCGAGCTCGCGGGCGCTGGAGCTCGGCAGGATGCGGCGCATCATCTGGTCAGCCGTCTGACGCACGGTGGCCACTGTGGGGATGCCCAGGCGCTCGTAGACGTCGGCTCGCCGCGAGTCGTAGATCCGGGCGACGACGTTGTCCACGCCGAAGCTCTCCCGGGCCACGCGCGCAGCCACGATGTTGGAGTTGTCCCCGTTGGAGACGGCCACGAAGGCGTAGGCCTCGTCGATGCCCGCCTGCTCCAGGGCGTCGCGGTCGTAACCGACCCCTTTGACCTTGCGGCCGTTGAAGTCCGAGGGCAGGCGGCGGAAGGAGTCCGAGGAGCGGTCAATGACGGACACCGAGTGTCCCATACGGTCGAGCTGAACAGCCATGGACGCTCCGACGCGGCCACAGCCCATGATGACGAAGTGCACGAGGAAGACGGTACTCCGTTGTCGGGCCAGGGACGTAACATCTGGAGACGTGCGTGACTTCGCAGACCGCATCAAGCGGCTTCTCGTCGGCCGTCCTGTCCCCAGCGGAGCCCTGGGGGAGACGCTCCTACCCAAGAGGATCGCCCTTCCGGTATTCGCCTCCGACGCCCTGTCGTCCGTGGGCTACGCCCCCGATGAGGTGCTCATCACCCTGGCCGTGGCCGGCGTCGCCGCGATCTCCCTGTCCCCGTGGGTCGCCCTGGCCGTCGTCGGCGTCCTGGTCGTGGTCGTGGCCTCCTACCGCCAGACTGTCCACGCCTATCCTTCAGGCGGCGGCGACTACGAGGTGGTCTCGGCCAACCTCGGCTCCCACGCCGGTCTCCTGGTGGCCTCGGCCCTGCTGAGTGACTATGTCCTGACCGTCGCGGTCTCAGTGTCCTCGGGCACCTCCTACCTCGCGGCCGCCCTGCCCGCCCTGGTCCCCTACAAGGTGGAGATCGCCGTCGCGGTCGTCACCGTCCTGGCTGTGCTCAACATGCGCGGCTCGCGCGAGTCAGGCCGGGCCTTTGCCATTCCCACCTACCTGTACATGGGTGTCATCGGCATCATGGCCGTCGTCGGCTTCATCCAGGAGCTGACCGGGACCCTTGGGCGGGCCGAGTCCGCCGGCTTCGACGTCGTCACCCACGCCGGCTGGGAGCAGGGCCTGACTGGCCTGGCCGGAGGCTTCCTGGTCCTGCGGGCCTTCTCCTCGGGGTGCGCGGCCCTGACCGGTGTGGAGGCGATCTCCAACGGCGTGCCCAGCTTCCAGCGCCCCAAGTCCCGCAACGCCGCCACCACGCTGCTGCTCCTGGGTGGAATCGCCGCGCTGATGCTCATGAGCGTCATCCACCTGGCCGGCGCCGTCGGCGTGCGCATGGTGGAGGATCCGGCCCACCAGCTCCTGCGCAACGGCGTCCCGGTCGGGGACAGCTATCACCAGGACCCCGCGATCGGACAGATCGCCGCGACCGTCTTCTCCGGCTTCCGCCCGATGTTCTACCTGGTCGCCACCGTCACCGGGCTGATTCTGGTCCTGGCCGCCAACACCGCCTTCAACGGGTTCCCGGTCCTGGCCAGCGTCCTGGCTCGTGACGAGTTCCTGCCCCGCCAGCTCTCCCAGCGCGGCGACCGCCTGGCCTTCTCCAACGGCATCATCGTCCTGTGGCTGGGGGCTGTGGCCTTCCTCATCGGCTTCGCGGCCAACACGACCCGCCTCATCCAGCTCTACATCGTGGGCGTGTTCATCTCCTTCACGCTCTCCCAGGTGGGCATGGTGCGTCACTGGACGCGCGAGCTGACCATCGCCACCGAGCCGCGGGCCCGCTCACGCATGTACCGCGCCCGCATCATTAACTCCATCGGCGTGCTGGGCACCGGGACGGTCCTGGTCATCGTCCTGCTCACCAAGCTCACCCGAGGAGCCTGGATCACCCTGACGATCATGGCGCTGCTCTACCTGGTGATGAACCGGATCCGTCGCCACTACCGCAGAGTCAGCGAGGAAGTGGCCATCTCCGACCTCCACGACGCCCGCGTCCTGCCGGCCCACGTCCACGCCATCGTCCTGGCCTCCCGCCTTCACCAGCCCACGCTGCGGGCCCTGACCTACGCCCAGTCGACCCACCCCACCGTCCTGGAGGCCCTGACGGTGGACACCGGTGACGGCGGCGCCGAGCGCCTCCTGGACGCCTGGGAGGAGGCCGACATCGCCGTGCCCTTGACGGTCCTGGACTCCCCCTACCGGGACATCACCCGCCCGGTCATCAACTATGTGCGCTCGGTGCGCCGTGAGTCCCCCCGCGACCTCGTCGTCGTCTTCCTGCCCGAGTACATCGTGCGCCACTGGTGGGAGCAGATCCTCCACAACCAGACCGCCCTGCGCCTCAAGACGGTCCTGCTGTTCACCCCCGGCGTCGTCGTGGCCTCCGTACCCTGGCAGCTGGGACTGCCCGGACAGCGGCACATCCACCACGGTGTGCGCGCCCGCACCGCTGAGGGCATCATTGACGCCGACGTCGCCATGCGCCGTCACGTCGACAGCCACCTCAGCCACCTCGACCAGCACAGCAGCTCCAGCACTGGCGGCGTCGATGCAGACCCCCAGGAGAATCGATGACCTCCCAGCCCAGCAGGATCGGAGAACAGCCCGCCCCCAGCCGTGGCGAGCCGCGCGAGCTGACCCTGGCGGTGGGGGCGCCGGCACACGGCGGACACTGCGTGGCCCGCCCCGTGGACGATCCGGGCGGCCGGGTCATCTTCGTGCGCCACGCCCTGCCCGGTGAGACGGTGCGGGCCCGCCTGACCGAGATGACCTCGCGGACCTGGCGTGCCGACGCCGTTGAGATCCTCCAGGCCTCCCCGGACCGCGTCGAGTCCGTCTGGCCCGAGGCCGGTCCGGCGGGCGTGGGTGGGGGAGAGCTCGCCCACGTGGCCCTGGACGCCCAGCGCACCTGGAAGCGCTGGGTCCTGGCCGACTGCCTGCGCCGGATCGGTGGGCAGGAGGCGGCCGATGCCGTCGCCGCCCTGCCCGAGGCCTCCGGCGCAGCCGCAGTGCCGGTCGAGCCCATGCCCACTGACGCCGCGGCTCAGGCCTCCAGCAGCGCCCGCCGGCGCGCCCTGGCCGGAACCGCCACCCGCACCCGCATCAGCCTGATGGTCAGCGAGGACGGCAGGCCCGGCATGCACGCCTTCCGCTCCGGGACGGTCCTGCCCCTGCGCCGCTTACCCCTGGCAGTTGGCGCCATCACCGAGATCGGACTGCTGGAGCGCTCCCGCTGGCGCGCCCACTACCGGCCCGGCATGCGCATCGAGGCCATCGCCCCCAGCGGCGGCGAGCCCGTCGTCCTGCTCGACGAGCGGCTCCTGACCGCCCAGGCCCGCAGCACCGGACGGCGCCGAGTCCGGGAGGTCGTGGACGCCTCCGCGCTAGGACTGGGGGAGCTGACCTACTCCGTCCACGCCGAGGGCTTCTGGCAGGTGCACGTCGACGCCCCACGGATGCTGGTCGAGCGCGTCGTGCGAGGCGCCCTGGGGGAGGACCTCGAAGGCGCCGCGGGCAGTCGCGTCCTGGAGCTCTACTCGGGGGCCGGCCTGTTCACCCTGCCGCTGGCCGCCCTGGTGGGGGACAGTGGTCAGGTCCTGTCCCTGGAGGGCAATGAGCAGGCAGTTCGCGACGCCCGCCGCACACTGCACGACCACCCCGCCGCACGTCTGGCGTCGGGCCGTGTGAGCGCCCGCTCGGTGCGTGAGCTCGCCGGCTCCTTCAAAGGCGGCCGCCCCGACGTCGTCGTCCTCGATCCGCCGAGGCAGGGGGCCGGGCGCGAGGTCGTCGAGGCCGTCGGCGCTCTGGGAGCCGAGCGGATCGTCCTGGTGGCCTGCGACCCGGCGGCCCTGGCCCGGGACCTGGGAACCCTCCTGCGAGCCGGCTATGCGCTGGGCTCCATGAGCGCGCTGGACATGTTCCCGCACACTCACCACTTCGAGACGATCGCGGTGCTTGAGCGCCCCTGAGCGGGGTTGCGTGCGGCCGGTGTCACCAAAAGTGTTCCCCGGGTGCCCGCCCGCCCACCGGGTTTGGACAGGTATCCCTACGTATTGACAACGGATGACACGCCGTGGACTACGGTCCACACCGGAGCATCCGCGCAGCCCTCCGCCTGGCTGTCGCCACGCGTCCGCGTGACAGGCCTGAGGCGGTGCAGGAGGCCGGAACGGTACGACAACTGGAAGTGAGCCCCGGTGACCAGCCTCAACACCTTCGCCTCGCGCAGCACCCTCGACGTCGACGGCCGCGACTACGAGATTTTCCGCCTCGACGCCGTCCCCGGCCTGGAACGTCTGCCCTACAGCCTCAAGGTGCTGGCCGAGAACCTGCTGCGCACCGAGGACGGCGCCAACATCACCGCCGACCACGTGCGCGCCCTGGCCGCCTGGGACCCG
This sequence comes from Actinomyces acetigenes, assembly GCF_031296635.1. NCBI lineage: Bacteria > Bacillati > Actinomycetota > Actinomycetes > Actinomycetales > Actinomycetaceae > Actinomyces > Actinomyces acetigenes. The sequence continues at coordinate 14,351 of NZ_JASPFC010000023.1, read as the reverse complement.
GCCGCCGAGCCCGACACGGAGATCCAGTTCACCCCGGCCCGTGTCGTCATGCAGGACTTCACGGGTGTGCCCTGCATCGTGGACCTCGCCACCATGCGCGAGGCGGTCGCCGACCTCGGTGGTGACCCCGAGGTCATCAACCCCCTCAACCCCGCCGAGATGGTCATCGACCACTCCGTGCAGATCGACTCCTTCGGCCTGCCCGGATCCCTGGAGCGCAACAAGGAGCGCGAGTATGAGCGCAACGCCGAGCGCTACCAGTTCCTGCGCTGGGGGCAGGGGGCGCTGTCCAACTTCCGCGTCGTCCCGCCGGGCACCGGCATCGTCCACCAGGTCAACATCGAGTACCTGGCCCGCATCGTCTTCACCCACGAGGCCGACGGCGTCACCCAGGCCTACCCCGACACCTGCGTGGGCACCGACTCCCACACCACCATGGTCAACGGCCTGGGTGTCCTGGGCTGGGGCGTTGGCGGCATCGAGGCTGAGGCCGCCATGCTGGGCCAGCCCGTCTCCATGCTCATCCCCAAGGTCGTGGGCTTCAAGCTCTCCGGTGCCATCCCCGCCGGCGCCACCGCCACCGACGTGGTCCTGACCATCACCGAGATGCTGCGCGCCCACGGCGTGGTGGGCAAGTTCGTCGAGTTCTACGGCGAGGGCGTCGCCGAGGTGCCGCTGGCCAACCGCGCCACCATCGGCAACATGAGCCCCGAGTTCGGCTCCACCGCCGCGATCTTCCCGATCGACGAGGTCACCCTGGACTACCTGCGCCTGACCGGCCGCTCCGAGGAGCGCGTGCGCCTCGTGGAGGCCTACACCAAGGCCCAGGGCATGTGGCACGATCCGTCCCGCGAGCCCGTCTACTCCGAGTACCTCGAGCTGGACCTGTCCACCGTGGTGCCCTCGATCGCCGGCCCCAAGCGCCCCCAGGACCGCATCGTCCTGTCACGGGCCAAGGAGTCCTTCCAGGAGGTCCTGCCCACCTACGCCTCCCAGCCCTCCAAGCCGACGCCGGTGACCCTGGCCGACGGCACCACCACCGAGCTCGACCACGGGCACGTCGCCATCGCCTCGATCACCTCGTGCACCAACACCTCCAACCCCTCGGTGATGATGGCCGCCGGGCTGCTGGCCCGTAACGCCGTCGCCCGGGGCCTGCGCTCCAAGCCCTGGGTGAAGACCTCCACCGCTCCGGGCAGCCAGGTCGTCACCGACTACTACGAGAAGGCCGGGCTGTGGCCCGCCCTCAACGAGCTGGGCTTCAACGTCGTCGGCTACGGCTGCGCCACCTGCATCGGCAACTCCGGACCCCTGCCGGCCGAGGTCTCCCAGGCGGTCAACGACGCCGACCTCGCCGTCGTCTCGGTGCTCTCAGGCAACCGCAACTTCGAGGGGCGCATCAACCCCGATGTCAAGATGAACTACCTGGCCTCCCCGCCCCTGGTCATCGCCTACGCCCTGGCCGGGACCATGGACATCGACTTCGCCACCGAGCCCCTGGGTCAGGACCCCGAGGGTCGCGACGTCTTCCTGTCAGACATCTGGCCCGACCCCACCGAGGTTCAGGCCGTCATCGACGCCACCATCGACCGCGAGATGTACACGCGCGACTACGCCGACGTCTTCGCCGGTGACGAGCGCTGGCAGGGCCTGGACACCCCCGAGGGGGACACCTTCGCCTGGGACGAGGAGTCCACCTACGTGCGCAAGGCCCCCTTCTTCGAGGGCCTGTCCATGGAGCTCACTCCGGTCACCGACATCAAGGACGCCCGGGTGCTCGCCCTGCTGGGAGACTCGGTGACCACCGACCACATCTCCCCGGCCGGCGCCATCAAGGCCGACTCCCCGGCCGGGCGCTACCTGGCCGAGCACGGCGTGGCCCGCGCGGACTTCAACTCCTACGGCTCGCGCCGCGGCAACCACGAGGTCATGATCCGCGGCACCTTCGCCAACATCCGACTGCGCAACCGGCTGCTCGACGGCGTCGAGGGCGGCTACACCCGCAACTTCTTCACCGGCGAGCAGGAGTCGATCTTCGACGCCTCCCAGGCCTACCAGGCCGCCGGCATCCCGTTGGTGGTCCTGGGCGGCAAGGAGTACGGCTCGGGCTCCTCACGCGACTGGGCGGCCAAGGGCACGGCCCTGCTGGGCGTCAAGGCCGTCATCGCCGAATCCTTCGAGCGCATCCACCGCTCCAACTTGATCGGCATGGGCGTGGTGCCCCTCCAGTTCCCGGCGGGTCAGAGCGCCGAGTCGCTCGGCCTGGACGGCACCGAGACCTTCTCCATCACAGGCCTGACCGCGCTCAACGAGGGCACCACCCCGCGCACCGTCGCGGTCAAGGTACAGAGGGCCGACGGCTCGGTCATTTCCTTCGACGCCGTCGTGCGCATCGACACCCCCGGCGAGGCCGACTACTTCCGCCACGGCGGCATCCTGCAGTACGTGCTGCGCCAGCTCGCCAGCTCCTGAGTGGGTCGACGGGACTACTTGGTTTCGTTGGGGTGAGCGGTGTGAACCTGCTCCAGGTAGACGGTATTGCCGTCGATATAGAACCAGATGCGGGCAGTGCCCTTGGCAGTAGGTTTGTGCTGCCATCGCTGAAAAGTGCGACCACCCCGGGTTACCGCACGTAGGGACCCCTCTAGAGGGTAATTGGTCGGGGTCATCGTGAGAGGTGAGTGAGTCAGGAAGTCCCAGGTGTCGCTCATGGGATTCCTCATGGTGGCTACCAGGTCACGCCACCCTTTCTCGGACTGCTTCGTGGCGAACTTCAGGAGGTACTCCGACTTTTTCGTCGGCCGTGGAACGAGGCTCTCCTTGGACATGATCAGGGTCGGTTGACGACTGCTTCATCATCGTCGTCGAGCCACTCGACCGGATGTGGGCTCAGACCCGCAGCGATTGCCGCGGCTGTCTCGCGCCAGCTGGTCAACTTGGTGATCGCCAGGTGCGGCTGGAGTGTTGAGAAGGAGGCTCGCGCTGCGTCGATGAGGTCGCGGGCGCACTGTTCTTGATCCTGAGGCGTCAGTGCATACATCCACGGGTATCGGCTGGCCATCCGGTCAGTGAGTGGGCCATCCTCAAGGGACACCGTGATGAGGGTGGCGGCGATGTTCAAGAGCTCATTGCGAGCGTCTGCCTCGCGCTGAGACATGAGGACGAGGGATTCCCCATCGCGGCGGGTCACAGTGACGGGGTGGTTCTCCGCCTCGGCGAAGACCTCGGCCGAATGCTTGCTCAGGTCGGATGAGCGGCGCACAGCTGGGGGGGAATCAACGGTGAGTGCCATACGAACATGCTATTCGGATCCTATTCGGAAGTCTAGTGGTCGCTTCCAGTGCGTTGGTCGACCGTCGTCCACGGGGGATTCGCCATGGATGCGCCCATTGACGTGAGTTTTGCCACGCTCGTCGACTCCCTGGATGCCGCCCTGGTCGCTCTCGGCGAGCAGGAGGGCGACCAGGTATCAGTGAGGACGAAAGGATAAGTCGCCTCAATGACCGGTTGGGAGAGGCGACAGCTGCGTGAGGCTCCCCCGGGTGCTGTCGGCGATCCGCCGAGGACGCCTGCCATCGCCCCGGAATAGCGGCCCTGCGCTTCCCGTTGCCCTGGCGTTCAGATCACGCCGAGCGGCGACCGCCGAAGGAGATGCGCACCCATGACCCAGTCCACCGTCAACAGCGACGCCACCAACCAGACAGACGTCCCGGTCGAGGAGGTCGACCTTCTCGTCGTCGGAGGCGGCAAGGCCGGCAAGTCCCTGGCGATGCTGCGCGCCAAGGCCGGCGACAAGGTCGTCATGGTGGAGCGGGACAAGGTGGGCGGCACCTGCATCAACGTCGCCTGCATCCCCACCAAGACCCTCATCTCCGCCGCCCGCGTCCTCCATGAGGTCCAGGGCTCGCAGGCCTACGGCGTCACCCTGCCCGAGCAGGACGGCGGCGCCGACGCCCTGGCCCAGGCCCGCATCGAGCTGGCCGCCTTCCGCGCCCGCAAGGAGGCCGTCGTGGGCGGCATGGTGACCGCCCACGAGAAGATGTTCCCCGCCTCCGGCATGGACTTCGTCAAGGGCACCGCCCGCTTCGTGGGGGAGCGCACCGTCGAGATCGCCCTGAACGACGGCGGCCTGCGGCGCGTGCGCGGCGCCAAGGTCCTCATCAACACCGGCACCACGCCGTCGGTCCCCCCGATCGAGGGCCTGTCCGACGTGCGCTACTGGACCAGCGAGGACCTGCTCACCCTGCCCGAGCTGCCCAGTAGCCTCATCGTCCTGGGCGGCGGCGTCATCGGCGTCGAGATGGCCTCCCTCATGGGGCTCCTCGGTGTCCCGGTCACCATCGTCCACGCCGGGCCGCACATCCTGGACCGCGAGGACGAGGACGTCGCCGCTGAGGTAACCGCCGGCCTGGAGGCCCTGGGGGTCACGGTCCTGACTGGTGCACTCGCCTCGAAGGTCGCCGCCGCGGCCGACGGGAACGGTGTCGTCGTCACCACCGCCGACGGGCATGAGGTGAGCGGATCCCACCTGCTCGTCGCCCTGGGCCGCACCCCCGTCACCGCCGGCCTCGGCCTGGAGACCGCGGGCGTGGAGCTGACCGAGCGCGGCTTCGTGCGCGTCGACGACCACCTGCGCACCACCGCCGAGAACGTCTACGCCGCCGGTGACGTGGCCGGCACGCCCCAGTTCACCCACGCCTCCTGGAACGACTTCCGCGTCCTGCGCGACCTCTTCGCCGGCAAGGAGGCCTCCACCACCGGCCGCCTCATCCCGTGGGCCGTCTTCACCACGCCCGAGCTCGGGCACGTGGGTTTGAGCGAGGCCGAGGCCCGCGAGGCCGGCTACGAGGTACGCGTCGCCAAGACCCCGACGGCGGCCGTCCCGCGCGCCAAGACCCTGGGCCGCACCGAGGGATTCTTCAAGGTCATCATCGACGCCCGCACCGACCTCATCCTGGGCGCCGCCATCATCGGCGCCGAGGCCAGTGAGGTCGTCACCAGCATCCAGATGGCGATGCTGGGTGACCTGACGTGGCAGCAGGTGCGCGACGCCGTCATCACCCACCCCACCATGAGCGAGGGACTCAACATCGTCCTGGACTCCCTGGGCTGAGAGCCTGAGGACTGGCCCCGCCTGAACGGTGAGACAGACCCGCTCAGGCGGGGCGTACCCCCAGGTTCTCGACGCGCTCGGCCCCCGGCAGCGCCACCAGCAGCACTCCGGGCACCAGGAGCTTGGAGTGGCGCACGCCCGAGCCGATGAGCACCGTGGCCCGGTCCGCCACAGCGCCGTCGACGAAGAGGCGCCAGTCCTCGGGCAGGCCGACCGGGGTGATCCCGCCGTACTCCATGCCACTCATCTCCATGGCCCGCTCCACCGGCAGGAACGAGGCCTTGCGCACGTCAATGCGCTTCTTGACGACGTGGTTGACGTCGGCGAAGTCGGTGGCACGCACGACGCAGGCGGCGATGCGCTCCTGGCCGGTGCGCTTACCGGCCACGAGCACGCAGTTCCCGGTCGCCTCAGGATCCAGGGAGTAGTGCGCGTTGAGGGCGTCGGTGTCGGAGTGGGACGGGTCAATGGGCACCACCTGCGCCTGACGCGCCAGGCCCGCGCCCTCGGGCGAGGCCGCCTCCAGCGCTCGCAGCGCGGCGGCCACGGGCTCAGCGAGCAGGTCAGTACGCTCCAGCGCCGGCTGCCAGCCGATCTCCGCGGCAAAGACCTCAGCCGGATCACGCAGCTCAGTCATTCCTTCTCATCCTTTCGACGACGTCGAGCGCCTCTCGATGCGCTCGGCCAGACGGGTCCTGACCCCGGGCCACTGCTGCGGGGTGATGGAGAACATGGCCGTGTCGCGCGGGCGCCCTTCCTCGCCGGGTGCCAGGGAGGGCTGCCAGGCGTGCAGGACCCCCTCGAAGGTCGCCCCCAGGGCCGCGATCGCGCCGCGAGCCACCTGGTTACGCGCATCGGTCTTGATGTCCACGCGGTCCACGCCCCACTCCTCAAAAGCCTGCGTGAGCAGCAGGAGCTTGGCGGCCGGGTTGATGGCGGTGCCGCGAACAGTGGGGGAGAGCCAGGAGGAGCCGACCTCGACGGCGAAGAGCCTCCCGTCCGGCATCCACCGGGGCGTCAGGTAGGCGGTATGCCCGACGACGCGGCCGGTGGCGAGCTCCACCTGGGCGAACGGTGCGTAGGTGCCCGTGTCCCGACGGGCCAGGCTACGAGCCACGTAGTCCCCGACCGTCCCCGGTGTCGGCACCATGGCGAAGGGGCTGGTCGCAGCCCCCTCGGCGGCCAGCTGCAGTCCCGGCACGTGCTCGGGTGTCAGCGGCTCCAGACGCACGATGTCGCCGGCCAGTACGCCACAGGTGAGGACGGGGGAAGGGACATGCGACTCAGTGGTGCTCATGGTGTCGATCATGACAGCAGGAGCACGGACGTCGTCGGGATGCCTCAGCATGTGGTCTTATTGTCCTCGTGCTGCACGTCATCTTCTTCTCCCCGCGCATCCCGGGCAACACTGGGGCGGCGATCCGCCTGAGCGCCAATACCGGCTCCATGCTCCACCTCGTGGATCCCCTGTTCGACATGGACGATGCCAAGCTGCGCCGCGCCGGCCTGGACTACCACGACCTGGCCAACACGCGCGTCCACGCCACCTGGCAGGAGTGCCTCGAGCAGGTCCCTGGACGCATCTTCGCCTTCACCTCCCACACCGAGCGCCTCTACACCCAGGTCGACTGGCGCGGTGACGACGCCCTCCTGTTCGGCCCTGAGCCCACCGGCCTGCCCCAGGAGATCCTTAACCACCCGCGGGTGAGTGCCCACTTGCGCATCCCCATGGTGGAGGGCAACCGCTCCCTCAACCTGGCCAACTCGGCCGCCATCGGCCTGTACGAGGCCTGGCGGTCCCTGGGCTTCGTCGGCGGAGCCTGAGCCCGCGCCTGAGCCGCGCCTTGTCAGAGCATGCCGGCGGGGCGGATCGCCAGGTCCTCCACGACCGCGTCCATCGGGGTGTTGACGGCCAGGCGCACGGCCGCGGCCACCGACTGCGGCGCCATATGATCCGCAGCCCGGTAGGCGGGGGTGGCCATGATCCCCTCGGTGCGCAGGCGCGCTGCATTGAAGGCGTGCAACCGCTCCTGCATGGGGGTGTCCACCCGGCCCGGGTAGATCGAGGTGACCCGCACCTTGCCCGCCTCCTCCTGGCGCAGCGTGTCAGCCAGGGACTTCAGCCCCGCCTTGGAGGCGGAGTAGAGGGCATTGCCCGAACGTGGGTTCACTCCGGCACCGGAGTTGATGAACACCGTCAACCCGCGCGCCTCCCGCAGCGCCGGCAGCAGCAAGCTCGTCAGGTACGCCGTCGCCACCAGGTTGAGGTTCAGAACCGCCCGCCAGCGCGTGGGCGTGATCTTGTCAACGGTGCCAGGTGCCTCCATGCCGGCGCTGTGCACCAGCACGTCGAGGCTCTCGATATCGATCCGGCTGACCAGCCTGGCCAGGGCCGTGTCGTCGGTCAGGTCGACCGGGCAGATGAGAACGGCCGTCTGGGACTCCTCCTCCAGCGCGAGCGCCAGCTCCTCCAGGTCATTGACGGAGCGGGCCAGCAGGATGAGGTTGTGGTCCCGGGCCAGGTCCCTGGCCACAGCCAGTCCGATCCCAGAGGTCGCCCCGGTGATCAGGGCAATGGGGCGGCGCTGATGGCGGCCGGAACCGGCGCGCGTGAAACCGTGAGCGGGGGTGAAAGGGACGGACTCCCCCTGACGGCGACGCCGGCCCGCCTTAGAGGACGAGGCATCGACCTGGGCAATCTGTGGGCTCACTGGCCGTCCCTGAGGAAGGCGGCGGCCCCGGGCTCCCCGGGCACGGAGTAGGTGGCGGTCAGCGTGGCCCGGGCGATGCAGTGCGGCACCAGGGTGAAGGCCGCCATGGCGGGACTTGCCTCGTCATCCAGCCCCAGAGTGTCCACGTCCAGGGCGGAGACGGTGAAGACGTAGCGGTGGTCGCCGTCGCCCGCCGGCGGGTAGGGACCGAACCAGGCATGGTCGCCCGAGTCCCCGGCCAGGTGGAAGGCGGCGCCGTCGAGCTGAAGGTCGCTGGCCCCCGCACCCCGCTCCAGCGAGGTGACCGAGGCGTCCAGATCCACGATGGTCCAGTGCCACCAGCCCGACATGGTCGGAGCATCCGGGTCGAAGCAGGACACGACGAAGGACTGTGTCTGCTCGGGAAAACCCGACCAGCTCAAGGCGGGGGAGATGTTGTCATGGATGCCGGTGAAGATGTCCGGGATCCGCCCCTGCTCGGTCAGGTCCGCAGAGGTCAGCGTGAAGGAGGGAACCGAGGGCAGGAGGCCGGTAGGGGCCGGCGGGCGAGGGCGAGTGAGGTCGGCTGTCATAGGTGTACCTCCAGGCAGGTGATGGATAGGGAAGGTGGCCTTCCATGAGGGCACAGCCCCAACTGTAGACGCCCCTGCGCAGACCCGTCCCTGTGGATCTCCTGTGGGGGAGCTCCGTGGGCTCGTCGCACCCTGAGGCCCCCTCGTTGCCTACGCCCCCGATTGATGTCGCAGCGCAGCGCTATCCTGAAACCCATCCATCGAACATACGTACAGAGAGGGGGTGTCATGAGAGCCTCGACCACGCGCACGCCATCGGAGGCCCAGAACCGCCTCAACCGGGCCCGCCTCGCCCTGAGACTGGCCGAGGAACGCACCGGACTGCGCGACTCAGCAGCCCTGACGGTGCAGCGCGCCCTGTCCTCGGCATCAACCAGCGCCCTGCTGAGCACATCAGCCGACTCGCCTCCAGCCGCATCCCCCGCATTCCCCACGGCGCTCTCGGCCTGCCAGGACTCCGGCGTCCTCACCCTCCACGGATCCGCCACCCTCCTCCTGGCCGCCCTCGCCCTGCGCCAGGGCGCCGCCGGCTGGTGCGGCGTCATCGGGGGAGACGAGCTGGGCTGGTGCGCAGCCACTGAGGTCGGCCTCGACCTCAACCGGGTCCTCACCGTTCCAGCGCCCCTCCTCGACGACACCTCCATCCTGACGGTCACCTCCACTCTGCTCGACGGCGTCGACACCCTCCTCATCGGCGCCACCGTCGCCGAAGGGCTGCGCCCCCAGCACCGCAGACGCCTGCTGTCCCGGGCGCGTGAACGCGGCCACCTCATCCTGACCCCCGCCCGCTGGGAAGGCGCCCGCATCCTCCAAGCCGCCCCCTTGGCCCCTGACGCCGGAACCAAGGACACGCCTCCCGCCAAGATCCCGGTGGAGACTCCCGCACAGCCCTCCACCGACGGCGTCGTCATCCCCATCGGGCGAGGTACCTCACCTGCCCCAGTGCGAGCCATCGAGATGCCGGCAGGCTACCTGCGACGCCTCACCTGGACCCTGACCGACCCGCAGCGCCCACGGCTCGCCGCTACCGAAGAGCTCACGCTCTCACTGTCCGCCGAAGGGCTGCGCACAGGCTCCCGCAACGCCGTCGTCTCGGCCCCCAACCCACAGGAGGCAGCCGGATGAACCCGCCACCACCTACCCCGCCGCCCGGACCTCCCGCCTCCAGGCTCGTGGCCATCTGGGTCCCCGACTGGCCCGTCGTCGCCCTCACCATGGAGGCCCGCCAGCAGCGCCGACACCCCCGAGCGCGCCAAGGAGCCCCTCATCTGCTGGACCCGGCCACCGAGCCCGTCGCCGTCGTCGGCGCTCGCGGAGTCCTCGCCGCCTCAGCCCCGGCCCGACGTGCCGGCATCACCGCCGGTATGCGACTGCGCACCGCCCGCTCCCTGTGCCCCGAGCTCACCGTCCTGCCTCCCCAGGAGGAGCGCCAGGCCCGAGCTTTTGAAACCGTCATGGAGACCCTCACCTCCCTCCTGGCGGACCCCATGGTGGCTCGTCCTGGGCTGGCCCTGTCCGGGGCCAGAGGACCCGCCGCCTGGATCGGCGGAGAAGAACCCCTCGCCTCAGCCCTCGTGGAGACCGTCACCCAGGAGGCCGACGTCGAGTGCCAGGTCGGCATCGCCGACTCCCTGTCCGGAGCCGTCCTGGCCGCCCGCCAGGGCATCATCGTCGAACCTGGCCGGACCCCGGAGTTCCTCGCCCCCTGGCCCCTGGGGGCACTCCTGACCTGCCTGCCCCTCAGCCGCCTGAGGCACGACGCCCGCCCCCTGCTGGAGACCTTCGCCCGACTCGGCCTGCGCACCTTGGCGGACCTGGCTGCCCTGCCCCGAAAAGACGTCACCGCCCGCTTCGGCCCCCTGGGGAGCAGGCTCCACCACCTGGCCTCCGGCACCCACCACGAGGCCCCCGCTATGCCCCGGCCAGCCCAGGACATCACCGTCGCCTCCGAGCTCGACCCTCCCGTCGAGCGCGCGGACACCGCAGCCTTCGCCGCCCGGCACCTCGCCGAGAACCTGGCGGCCCGCCTCCTGTCCGCAGGACTCTCCGCCGGACGCCTCTGCGTTGCCGCCCGCTGCGAGGACGGCACCGACCTGTCCCGGACTTGGATGCTGGAGGCCACCCCCACCCCCACCGAGCTCACCGACCGCGTGCGCTGGCAGCTCGAGGGATGGCTCTCCGGACGCTCCGGGCGCCCACCCTCCTCCGGCCTGGCCCACCTGAGCCTGACAGCCCTCGAGCTGAGCCCGGCCGCGACCTCCCAGGCGGGACTGTGGCAAGCGCCGGGCCACCAAGCCCAGACGCGCGCACGCCGTGCCGCCGAGCGCGTGGAGTCACTCCTCGGAGCCGGAAGCGTCCAGGTCCCCCGGGCTGTTCCCGGGCGCGACCCGCGCTCGCGGGTGCGCATGATCCCCTGGGGGGAGAGCGAAGGTGTTGGTGAGTCCACGGGTGGTGAACCGGCGCCCTGGAGCGGCGCTCTGCCCGAGCCCTCACCCTCCGTCGTCCTGCTCCGGCCGGTCCCCGTGCGCCTCACCGACGTTCAGGGGAGAGAGCTCGGCGTCGACATCCACGGTCAGCTCGACGGCGTCCCCGGCTTCCTCAGCGTCGGTGACGGCTCAGGTGGTGTTGACGAGGGTGCTGTGGGGACTTCCTCCCAGATGGAGTCCGTGCTCCTGTGGGCCGGGCCCTGGCCGGTCGACGAGGGCTGGTGGACCACGTGCGGGCCTTCGCGTCGCGCCTACCTCCAGGTGGTCACCGACGTCGGACCGCCCCGCCTGCTGGTGCGATCAGGCCAGTGGTGGCTCGATGCCCTCTACTCCTGAGGAGTTGTCCGATGGCGTGGCCGCAAGGGATGGGGGCTGGCGCCGTCGTCCCTTCAGCCACAGAAGAGCCAGTGTCACCAGGCACAGCCAGGCCAGCCCCAGGGACCAGCCGGCCAGGACGTCGGTCATCCAGTGGTAGCCCAGGTAGACACGGGAGGTTCCCACCAGCAGAGTCGCCCCCGCCGCCGTCATGATCGCCAAGGTCCGGTACAGGGCCGCCGCAGTGGATGCCAGAACCATCCCCGCCAGCAGGCCGGCGAAGACGGCTGTGTTGAAGGAGTGCCCCGAGGGGAAGGAGGTGGTCGAGGCGGGGGCGCCCAGAAGGGTGTCGGTCGAGGGACGTGCACGCCTGAAAATCTCTTTAAGCGCCACCGTCAACAGGCTGGAACCGACCATCGTGAGGCTCAGGACCAGTGCGCGCACGCGGCTGCCTCGCATGAAGAGGAGGACGGCACAGATCGCGGTCAGGATCGTCAGCCCCACAGTGGAGCCCAGGGCAGTGAACACCTGCATGATGATGGTCAGAGCCGGGTGACGCTCATCCACGGCCCAGGTGGTGACGCTCTGGTCATGAGGCGCCAGCCCCGTCCCGGAGCTCGTGGTCAGAGCCAGCCAGGAGAACAGCGACAGCGCGATGACGGCGGTCGCGGCCAGCGTGCCCGCTTGCCTGGTGCGCCAGGTGTGAGGCAGGTGGTCGAGTGAGAGCATGAGGGGGAGGCTATCCGGGCTGGTCTGGATGAGGCTATGCGTGCGCCATGGGGAGGCTGAACGGCGTCGTCACGTCTTGCCCGCGCCCAGGGCGCTCGGCGGGTAGCATCCGGCCCGAGTGATTCGACCCGGCTCAGGAGGACCCGCGTGGCCAAGCTCTACTTCCGCTACGGCGCCATGAACTCCGGTAAGTCCACGGGGCTGCTCCAGACCGCCTACAACTACGAGGAGCGCGATCAACGTGTCCTGCTCCTCAAGGCGGTGGTCGACACCAGAGGTGAGGACTCAGTGGTCTCCCGGCTCGGGGTGTCGCGCCGCGTCGACCTCCTCGTCGACACCGACGATGATCTGCGCGCCCTGGTGCACCGGCGGGCCCTGAGCGGTGCGCAGCTCGCCCGCGACGAGGGTGGTGCACTGCGGGAGGCGGTGCCCTTGCGTGAGGTTCTTGACTGCGTGCTCGTCGACGAGGCTCAGTTCCTCACGGCTCTTCAGGTGGATCAGCTCATGGAGATCGCGCTGGTCGATGACGTGCCTGTCCTGGCCTACGGGATCCGCACCGACTTCCGCACAGTCAGCTTTCCCGGGTCGCGCAGGCTGCTGGAGATCGCCCACTCCCTGGAAGAGCTCAAGACCATCTGCCGCTGCGGACGCAAGGCCATCTTCAATGCCCGCAAGGTGGGGGAGTCCTTCGTCTTCGACGGCGATCAGGTGGCCATCGACTCCGGGGACGTCACGTACGAGTCGCTGTGCGGCCAGTGCTACCTCGCCGCCGGTGGGAGGCTTCCCGGCCGGTGAGCCGTGCTCCGGGACTGAGCTTGTGTCGGCGGGAGTACAAGGCTGACCGAGGGGGACGGTTGGAGCGAGAGGTCAGCCCCTGTTCCGAGATGTTCCTTGTATTTTGGGTATTACAAGCATTATCGTGAAACTGTGAATGTCTCCTACGCACTTATCGCAGACATCATCCGCTCGCGCGAGCTCCCTGATCGCAGGCGTGCTCAGCGCGTCATCCACGAGACTCTGGACCGAGCCGCTGAAGGGCTGGCGCTGACACAACGCCCGTACGCCACGGTCGGCGATGAGCTGCAGGCGGTCTCGGCGGCCCTCTCCGACGCACTCGCCCTCACTTTGCGCACGCACCTCCTCCTGCCTGAAGGCTTGGGCTTGCGCTTCGGTATCGGCGCCGGAACGATCTCCGAGATTGAGGGCGCGGCGGGAAGTAGTGCGGACGGCGCGTCGGTGCGTCTGATCCAGGACGGCTCGGCATGGTGGGCCGCACGCGAGGCCATCGAGAAGGCGCACCATCTCCAGGACGAGGGGAGGTCCTTCATTCACACCTGGCTGCGCATCCATCCGGATGCGGTCAGCGGATCCGGGGGGGAGTGGGGCGAGCATGAGAGGTTCGTCAACTCCATCCTCATCCTGCGTGACCAGGCGATATTCCGCTTTCAGCCCCGTCAGCGCCGCATCATGGCCGGGCTCCTCATGGGGATGACCCAGATTGAGATCGCCCGTCAGGAGAAGGTGAGTCAGCAAGCCGTCTCTGAATTCGCTCGCAGTGCCGGAGCCTCCTTGCTGGAGGTTCAAAAGCTTCTTGACGGGTTGAGTGGGGGAGGTGAAGGAGAATGACGGCCCTACTCCTTCTTCTGCTTGCCTCCGCCTCCGTGGTTGATGGCTCCGACCGGGTGAGTGGAAGGTTGTCCCGGATGTCCGTCGGGGCGAGGCTGCTGGTGGGAGTATCTGCAGTCGTTGCTCTTGGTGTCCTGGTCGGGTGGCCCGTTCTTCATCTTGGGGCGGGAGGCGTCGTCGTCAGCGTCCTGGTAGCTACTGCGTGGCTGTGCTGCGGTCTGGTTTCACGGGCCTGGTGGGAGAAGTCGTTGAGAGTCCGCCAGCGGGAGCGGGTGGGACAGGGGACCTCCGAGGCTGGTGCGGATCAGCTGGAACCGCTTGTCCGTCTTGCCTGCGCGGGGCTGTTGCTCCTCGCCGTGGCGCTCTGCGTCGTCGTGTCTCAGCCGCTTGGGTCTCGGGCTGCCAAGATGAGCGCCGTCGTCGGAGTCGTTGTCCTTCTGGCTGTTCCCGCCAATCGAGTCGTCGCCGACATTCTTGCTGTTGCTCGCCACTCCTCGCAGGGGAGCGGAAAGATCGTTGTCACTGGTTGTGAGCCTTCACAGGAGAGCGGGAAGCAGGATGAGGCGGGGATCTCGATGCGCGGCGGTCGCTGGATCGGTCCGCTTGAGCGAATCCTCATTCTCCTGCTCGCCTCCGTTGAAGCGCCCGCTGCTATTGCCGCAATTGTTGCCGCCAAAGGTGTGATCCGATTTCCCGAGATCAGTCAGGATAAAGCGGGGCAAAAGGCTGAGGAGTTCCTCGTCGGCTCCTTCGCCTCCTGGATCCTGGCGGTCTTGGGTGCTGTAACTATTCACCTCGC
>NZ_JASPFC010000022.1:0-49061 GCF_031296635.1 Actinomyces acetigenes | reverse complement strand
CCGCCGTCAACCGGGCCCGCAGGACAGTAAGACAGCGGGTGTGGGACCTGGCCGGCGAGCACTCACCGACCGCCGGCGTCTCGGCAAACCGGCCGTTGGTGATCGACATCGACGCCACCCTGGTGGGCGTCCACTCAGACAAAGAGGGTGCGGCCCCGACCTTCAAGAAGGGGTTCGGCTACCACCCCCTGACCGCATGGTTCGACCACGGCCCCGATGGTGGGGGTGAGTGCGCGGTGATCATGCTGCGGCCCGGTAACGCCGGATCAAACACTGCCACCGACCACGTCGAGATCATCCGCCGGGCACTGGACCAGGCCGGGCTCGGCCCCAGACCCGGTAGAAAGGTGCTGGTGCGCATCGACGGGGCCGGAGGAACGAAGGAGACCATCGAGCTCCTGGCCCGCCGCCCGGGTGTCCTACAGCGTGGGGTTCACGCTGCCGGACCACACGCCGCAGATCTACGACACCATCCCCGAGACCGCCTGGACCCCCGCGTACAACGCTGACGGCCAGCCCAGGGATGGTGCGGACGTCGCTGAGACCCGCCGACCTGGTGGACCTGACCGCTTGGCCCAAGGGGATGCGGGTCATCATGCGCCGAGAGCGGCCCCACCAGGGAGCCCAGCTGCGCTTCGACGACGTGGGCGGCTACCGGCCCACCGCCTTCGCCACCAGCACGAGAGTGGGCCAGCTCGCCGATCTCGAGGTCCGCCACCGGCTACGAGCCCGCTGCCAGGGGACCGCATCCGCTGCGCCAAGGACACCGGGCTTGACCGCTTCCCCTTGCAGGGGTTCGCTCAGAACCGTATCTGGTGCCTGATCGTGGCCCTGGCTCGCCGGCCTGCTGGCCTTCTCCCAGCTGCTCGCCATGGCCTCTACCCCCGCCCGCGCCTGGGAGCCCCGCACGATCCGGTTGCGGCTGATGAGCATCCCCGCCGTCATCGCCCGCCACGCCCGCCGCACCGTCCTGCGCTACAAGGCCGGCCACCCCTGGACCAGCCTTCTGCTTGACGGCCTGCGACACCTCCAGGCCCTACCGGCTCCGTAGACACACGGCTCCTGCCTCCTGTCCACCACACCCCTGAAGGAAGAACCCCCTGGCCCCGGAAAGGCCCGACCACCGCGAGACGACACGCGGCAAGCCGTCACACCCAACCGGCATAATCAACCCCACGACACCGGCAACGACGCCACCCAAACCCACTCAACCAGACGACGAAAGATCGAGGTTAGGCGGCATCCTCCTGGCTGCCACCGCAGTCGGAGTCCTAGCCTCGCTGCGCCCAGCTGAGAGCGCCAGTAGGATCCCACCCATCCGCGCCCTCGCCCAGGACTAAAACCCGCTCTCTGCTCCCCTCTGACTTCCCTTTGCTCCCCTCCTGACATGGAGCCTGATAAGCGGCTGCCCCGTGCCCTGGTTCCAGGGCACGGGGCAGCCGCACCTTCGTACCGTCGCGCCTCCACCTTTTGACGGACAGCGACCTCACGCGTCCCGTCCTTCGACGCATTCCGGTTCTTCTCCGCGATTTCTAGCCTCTAGGTATCCACCCATCTATCACGGGGACCGTGCGGCACACCGGCCGCGGCCCCGCCCGGAAGGAAGAGAAGCACCATGCCGCACCAGATTCCACACATCAGTCCCACCGTCAACAAGGTGGTTGAGGCCCGTGCGCTGCGTAAGGTCTACGGCGAGGGCGAGGCCCAGGTCGTGGCCCTGGACACGGTCAGCCTCACCATCACCGAAGGAGAGTTCGCAGCCATCATGGGCCCCTCCGGCTCAGGCAAGTCCACCCTCCTGCACTGCCTGGCCGGCCTGGACACCCCCACCTCCGGCAGCGTCTTCATCGCCGGACAGGACCTGTCCGGCATGAAGGACAAACAACTCACCACCATACGCCGCGACCAACTCGGCTTCATCTTCCAGTCCTTCAACCTCCTGCCCACCCTGACCGCCGAGGAGAACATCCTCCTACCCCAGCGCCTAGCCCACCGCAAACCAGCCCGAGACTGGTACGACGCCGTCATCTCAGTCCTGGGCCTCACCGACCGCCTCACCCACCGCCCCAACGAGCTCTCCGGCGGACAGCAGCAACGCGTAGCCGTGGCCCGCGCCCTCATAGGCCGCCCCAAAGTCATCTTCGCCGACGAGCCCACCGGCGCCCTGGACACCGCCTCAGCCGCCAACCTCCTACAAACCCTCGCCCACATGTGCCAGACCCTGGGCCAGACAGTCGTCATGGTCACCCACGACGAACAAGCCGCAGCCACCACCAACCGCATCATCCGCCTACGCGACGGACGCATCACCAACGACGACACCGTCCACCACACCCCCGGCACCCACACCGCACCGACCGCCCGCCCGGCCCAGCAGGCACCCGTCGCCCCCGCTCAGGCGGCTCCTCCCGCACCACCGATGACGACACCAGCAACCCACCCCGACCCCACTGCACGATTCGACGCCGTGACGACCCCGGCCGGCCCCACGCCGGCGCGCCGGGCTATCACCCCAGCGGCCGCACCGGAACCCCGCCACATCTCCAGGGCGAGCACCGCCCCCGAGCCCCGTCCCGCCTCGGTCTATAGCGCCCGCCATGCCGCGCCTCCCAGCGCAACCCAGATGTTCGGCTTCGGCAGCCCCTACGCCACTGGAATGGAGGCCCGCTGATGCCTTCGCTCCTCGACCTGCGGCGAACCATCTCCGCCCTCGTGGCCGTGGCCATGAGCGCCGCCCTCATCGCCTTCGCCTTCATCATCTCCGACTCCTTCCGCACTCAAACGCAGACCAGCGCGCGGGTATCCGTAGGCGATGCCACCGTCGTTGTCCAGGATGGTCGTGGGGCGAACAGCACTGAGAAAGCCCTGGATGACGACCTCCTCAACCGGGTCTCCGCACTTGACGGCGTCGCCTCGGTCCGCGGCGCCCACTGGGACATGCTGTGGCTCGACCTGCCCAAGCAGCTGCGACACGCGGCCGGGGTCCAGATCGCCGCTCAGGACGTGCCAACACTCACCAAGTTCACCACCCTGAGCAGCGGTCGGCTCCCCAAGGCAACCGGCGAGGTGGCCATCGACTCCATGCTCGCCGAGCAGCAGGGCCTCAGCGTCGGCGACACCATCCGCTTTAGGACCCATGATGATGACGACGCCAAGGCCGTCCGCTCGGCTCCCACGGTGGTCGGCATCATCTCCGCCGGAGCCGACAGCAAGGAGACCAGCACCGGCGCCTTCTACGCCACCGCAGAGCAGCTCCAGACGATGGGCGCTCGCATGGACTACCGCAGCCTGTACGTGAACGCGAAGCCGGGAACGGACACCGGAGCACTTCTCACCCAGGTGTCTCAGACCGTTCACGCGGTCCAGCCCGCCGCATCGGTTCAGAGCCGTGACGAGGCCATCGCCCAACGCGCCCAGGCGCAGACGGGCGGCACAACGATTGCGAGCATCATCAACCTCCTGGCCCCGCTCTGTGCGGTCGTTTCCATCATCGTCATCACCACCACCTTCAGCACCCTGGTGGCACGCCAGACTCGCACGATCGGTCTCATACGGTGCATAGGATCAAGTCGACGTCAGGTGATGCTCGCCGTCCTGCGCACTGGGCTCCTTACTGGCTTGGTCGGCTCCGTCCTGGGCGCGGCGCTCGGGACCGGTCTCGGTGCCATCGCGGTGTCCTCAGGAACCTTCGCGGACCTCAAGGCGGATCAGCTCACCATCTCCCCGGTGTCCCTCGGGCTCACCGTCGCCCTGGGAACGCTAGTCACCCTCATCGCCGTGCTCCGCCCCGCCCGCAAGGCCACCCGTATCTCACCGCTCGTGGCGCTCACAGGACAGGTCGTAAGCACCAAGCAGGCCGGACGCAGAAGGATAGGGGTCGCTGTCGCCGGACTCATCATCGCCGCCATCGGTGCAGCCGTGGTCGTCCTCGGCATTCAGGCCTCCGATATCTTCTTCACAGCTTGTGGGAGCACAGTCGTCGCCATCGGCGCCGTCCTTGCCCTTCCGCTGCTGGTCACCGCCATCATCGGTTTCATCGGCAGAGTCAGCGGAGATACTCGACTCCCGGTACTGCAGCTGGCCACCCGCAACCTGGCCCGTAACTCCGGGCGGTCCGCCGCAACCGCCGCCACGCTCTTCGTCTGCGTCCTGGTGGGGTCAGCGCTCTTCGTCGGCCTGTCCTCCTTGAACGCCTCCTTCGACGCCATCCTCGGCAACAGCTCCCCCGTGGACGCCAAAATCTTAGGCGTCACACCGCAAACCGATACCGCGCAGCTGACGAAGCAGGTCAAAGCGGTCAACGGAATCAAGGACGTGACCTACGTCCCCGCCCTCGACCTGACCCAGACCGTCGACGGAGAATCGACAGACATCACTGTCGACGTCATCGACCTCAAAGCCATCGCCCCCATCGCACGGTCCACCAGCGGCCTGGAGGGCCTTGACGACAAGACCCTCATTGTGGGCGGCATCTATGACATTCCAGATGGCTCCACAGTCACCCTGACCGGGGCAACTGGAAGTGTTGAGCTGACGGCTCGCGTCCAGGAGGGGTGGGGAGCCGTGGTCAGCCCGGCAGTAGCCCAGCGCCTCAATGGCGACACTCCCACCAACGCCATCATGTGGGTTCGCTCTACCGGCAACTCCATGACATCCGATATCGAGCACGCCCTCAATACGGTCATCCGCGGTCAAGAAATGATGGTGAGTGGAAGCGCGTCAGCGAGCGAGCAGATGTCATCCCTCATCACGAGGATGGCCCTCATCGTCTGCCTGGTTCTGGGCGCCGCCCTGGTCATCGCCCTGTCCGGGCTGGCCAACACCACGGACGTCTCGGTCCTGGAACGCATTCGAGAGATCGGGGTCCTGCGCGCCACCGGCAGCCCTCGCTCAGAGATCAGGAGCCTCATCGTCACCGAAGGAACACTGCTCGCATTCGTCGGCGGGATACTTGGGCTCACCATAGGAACACTCCTCGGCACAGCAGGCACGGTCGCGGCGGGAGGGGCTGCTAAGGGTATGTCAGTGCACATCCCTTACCTCGCACTGCTCGCCCTGTTCGCCACGACCCTGGCCGTCGGCCTGCTGGCCTCGCTGCGCCCGGCCGGCCGGGCCGCGTCGGTGCCGCCGGTCATGGCGCTCGCAGAGGACTGATCACATGTCGAAGATTCGAAAGCATCCCCCTGTCCAACAACAGTTTCCTCACCCCACACACAGAACTCGCATGAAGAAGGAGATCTACATGGAATTGTTCTCCCGACGCTGCAAATCACTGAGCGACAGCAGATTCAGCGACGCCATGAACGCCGAGACCCGTAATCCCCTCGAAACCAGCAATTGCTTCGCCTGTCCCTTCAACGAGCATCAGTGCCACAACCACTGTTTGAGCACGGGATATCGCGGAGGATTCTGTGGAGGATTCGCGGCCGCCACATGCCGCTGCTACTGAATTCAATCACGCGCGGGGCCGCTTCCAGACATTTCTGGAAGCGGCCCCGCAGCCCATACATGGACAGCACTCAACAACACGACCAAAAGACAGCACAGGCCTGTACAAGAACACTTCCCCATTTCCGCAACCCCCTTACGGATGACAGGAAGGAACATTTCCTACCTTCGGTGAATAGTCCTCCGCTAGCCACCTTCATAGAGTGACACCATCACCTCGACGGCAGAGACATGCACCCCCGCAGACTCAGGCGCCACATCACAGGCTTCCCCCGATCCGGGGAAGGTGCGCGGAGGCATTCACCCGCGCGCCCACACCCTCCCACGGTAACCACCCGGGAAGACCTCCAGAAAGGAACACACCAATGGACAAGTTCACCCGCCGCACCGCCCCCCTGAGCGACGCCGACTTCAAGCAGGCCGTCAGCTCCGAGACCCAGGCCCCCATCGAGAGCGCCGAAGGCCACGGCTGCCCCGCCGACGAGTACAGGTGCTACAGAGACTGCAGGGCCATGGGCTACAGAGGTGGGTACTGCGACTCCCGAACCTTATGGCTCCGCTGCACCTGCTACTGAGCACATGGAATACGAGCCGTCTCACATCATTGGGGCGACTAGGAAGGAATATTGAATGTGGGCTGTCAGATGCCGAGCATCTGACAGCCCACATTGTCCTTCCCACCCCTCTCTGCATCAGATATCTGGCGAGTCATCCTTAGGGAGGACTCGCCTCCATACATCCCACCCTTCGAGGTATTTCCCCAAGATAGGCATCCCCGTAGTCTTCTCATATCAGCCAAGGCAAGGCGAAGACATTACTGCTCACGCTAACGTCTTGCACTACTCGCACGAGAGATGACAGAAGGACCACCACATGCCTCAATTTGTTCGCCGGTCCACCGCTCTTGCGGATGTGACATTTGAGCAGGCTCTTCATTCAGAGACGCACGCCCCCACCGAGGGGGCAGAATACAACTGCCCCACCGATGAGTCTCCGTGCGACCGTCACTGCAGGTATTCCGGATATCGGGGCGGCTACTGTGGAGGAGCACTCAAGACCTCCTGCCGCTGCTACTAATCTGCAATATCCCAACGTACAGGACCGCACCATCTGATTCATCTTTCGCGCGAGTAGCTCTGTCAACCTGATGCCGCCGGCATCGCATTACAGGCTTCCCCCGATCCGGGGAAGGTGCGCGGAGACATTCACCCGCGCACCCACACCCTCCCACGGTAACCACCCGGGGAGACCTCCAGAAAGGAACACACCAATGGACAAGTTCACCCGCCGCACCGCCCCCCTGAGCGACGCCGACTTCAAGCAGGCCGTCAGCTCCGAGACCCAGGCCCCCATCGAGGGCGCCGAAGGCTTCGGCTGCCCTAACGACGAGTACACCTGCAACGCCCACTGCCAGAGTGTCGGCTACCGGGGCGGCTACTGCGACTTCTGGACCGCCTGGCGCCGCTGCACCTGCTACTGAGCCAGGTACAACACGGGGCCTGCCTGCGCCGTAGCAGCGGCGCAGGCAGGCCCCGCCCCCACCCCAGAAAGGCACGAATTTCACCCGGATCTCCCCCGGGGAGGCTGCCGGAAAGGAACACACCAATGGACAAGTTCACCCGCCGCACCGCTCCTCTGAGCGCCGCCGACTTCAAGCAGGCCATCAGCTCCGAGACCCAGGCCCCCATCGAGGGCACCGAGGGCTTCAGCTGCCCCGGCGCCGAGTACGCCTGCAACGCCCACTGCCGAAGCATCGGCTACAGGGGAGGCTATTGCGGCTCCTGGCTCAACCTCCGGTGCCGCTGCTATTGATCCAGACGGCACCCCCTCTCCACATCCTGGAGGCAACTCAGGAAAACACTGAACGTGGGCTGTCAGATGCTGAGCATCTGACAGCCCACACACCCTCCCTGCCCCTGCACCAAAGAACGGAGTGGTCCACCTTAGGGAGGACGCCCCTCCATATGTCCCACCCTTCGAGGTATTTTCACATTACCAGGCACCTCGTAGTCTTCTCATATCAGCCAAAGCAAGGCGAAGACTTCACCAGACACACTAACGTTTCATATCACTTGCACGAGAGACGAAAAAGGACCATCCCATGCCACGATTCGTTCGCCGCTCCACCGCCCTAGCGGATGTGACATTTGCGCAGGCTCTTCATTCAGAGACGCACCCTCCTACCGAAGGCGCAGAATATAACTGCCCCACCGATGAGTCTCCGTGCGACCGTCACTGCAGGTATTCCGGATATCGGGGCGGCTACTGTGGAGGAGCGCTCAAGACCTCCTGCCGCTGCTACTAATCTGCAATATCCCAACGTACAGGGCCACACCACCTGATTCATCTTTCGCGCGAGCGACTCTGGCGACTTGACGCTACCGGCGTCGAATCACTGGCTTCCCCCAGTCCGGGGATGGTGCGTGGACACATTCACCCGCGCACCCCACAACCTCTCACGGTAACCACCCGGGGAGACCTCCAGAAAGGAACACACCAATGGACAAGTTCACCCGCCGTACCGCCCCCCTGAGCGACGCCGACTTCAAGCAGGCCGTCAGCTCCGAGACCCAGGCCCCCATCGAGGGCGCCGAAGGCTTCGGCTGCCCTAACGACGAGTACACCTGCAACGCCCACTGCCAGAGTGTCGGCTACCGGGGCGGCTACTGCGACTTCTGGACCGGCTGGCGCCGCTGCACCTGCTACTGAGCCAGGTACAACACGGGGCCTGCCTACGCCGTAGCAGCGACGCAGGCAGGCCCCACCCTCAACCCAGTCACCCAGATCAAGGTTCACACCAATGACTCACCATGATACCCCTTGGACCGACAGCAACCAACTGCTCATCAACCGCTCAGGAACCTGGGAGCAGGTTGATGAGGCCACGCTCGCCAGCAAGCATATGTCCGCTTCCCTTCGGTTCATCCTCGCCCGCATCGCGGACGTCAGGCCGCCCTTCGGGCAGTCGCTCTTCACCGAGGTCCTTCACAAGGCTCCCGGAACGCGACTCTCGAACGACTCGATTCAGGCCCTGCAGCCCGAGCACTACAGCACCGGCGTCATCAGTCTCGAGGCCGCCGAAGAGGTGCTGGCCCAGGCCTTGAGTCGGAACACCTCTGCCACCCGATTCTCTTCGGCGTCAATGCCGGTTGACGAGATCATCCTACGCTATCTCAATGCTCTCATGGCGCCCGCTCGGAACGACGACTCCGCACCAGCTGAGACCGAGGCGAGCGATATCGATGCACGGGGTATTCGGGACCTCATCGGCTCCATTCCGAGTGAGGCGGAAAACGACTCGCAAGGCGGGGGGTTCTTTCGGCGGCTGCTGTCCAAGAAGGATAAGTCGGACTCACACAAGCATGGGCACGCCTCTGAAGACTCGGAACCGATCATCGTGGAACTCGATCCCCAGTGGCTCAGTATTGATGCCATACAGACGATCGATGTCGCGCGAATTGTGTCCCTGTCCTCGTGGGAGGAGGCTCTCAAGGGACTCCCGCCGCGGGTGGCCCAACTCCTGTGGACGGCCTCCAGCGACTCATCGCCGTCATCGGACTCGCCGTACCGCCCGGCCCATGACCCCGCTGTTATTGGCGCCTTCGCACAGGTCCCTTTCGAACAGCGCTCCATGGAGGTCCGGAACGGCATTCGCACCCATGACGCCGCTCTGTTCCGCAGATTCGGTAGGGAGCCCGTCAACGACCACGCCGCAGCCCGGCTGCACGCCGTCAAGGAGGCCGCCGAGATGTGGCCCTCCTGGCAGGAGGAGCTGGCCGACGGCTCCCTCTCCGCCCAAGGCTGCATCGACGTCGACGGAATGACCTTGATCGGAAAAGACCCATTCCTTCGCCAGAAGTACGCACTGGATGTCAAGAAGACCGTAGAGACAGAAAGGTGGGTGACCTCATGGCTGAGCGCTGGAGGCTCGCTGACGGAATGACTTTGACGCACCTGGAGAACGGGGGCTGGACACTCGCAGACCTCCACCGTCTCTCCATACACGAGCTGGATGAGGGGAACGGGGCTCTCCTTGATGAGACCCTCCATTCCACCGAACCGATCCCGATTTCACCCATCATCGAGTCCGCTATTGAGTCCGGCATCATCATCGATTCAGATTCCACTTCCAATGCTCAAGAGAGGTCATTATGAACAGCCTATTCGTCACACTACTCATCGGAGGAGCGACCGGGGTCCTCCTGGGGACCGCAGGAGCGAAGATCTGGGCCGCAGCCCGCACCCGCCTCGCTTGGCCCGAGGGGGCAAACTTCCTGCGCTTCCATCTCTCCAGCAACTTCGTCATCGCCGCTGAGATCGTCGTGTCCGCCATCGCGCTGGCCATTCCGGACCATCGGATCGTCTCCCTCCTTCTCGCCGTCATCTACGCTGGGTTCGTAGTCGGGGCCACAACGCTCAAGGGCCAGGAGTGCGGCTGCTTCGGCATCGAGGGCATGAAGGTTGGTCCCGCCCACATCTGGGGTTGCGCCCTGACTGCCGCAGCCCTGCTGGCCAGTGCGGTCGGCAGCGAGGAGATCGCGAGCCCCCGTCCTCTTCGCCTCGTGGTGGCACTGGCCTCGGCCGTCGTCATGACCGTTGCGATGCAGCTGTGGAACCGGCTGACCCGTATCGAGGTCGACGACACGCATCACGATCAGCTCTTCATCGTTCTGTCTCCGACGTGCACCGCGTGCTCCGCGCTCAAGGTGATGGAGAACCACGACGTCGACGACTCCGAGCTCGACGGAACCATTCTGTGGGTGGACCGCGACTCCGAGCAGATCGCCTCGCTTCGTGAGGCTGGAGTCGATGTCTCCGCCTACCCCGCCGTCGTCTCGATGAACTCCGCCGACCCGTCCAACGCCCACGTCCAGTCGGGCCTGGGTGAGTGCAGGGAGGTGCTTCAGTCATGGCGCACTCGGCAGCTCGCCCTTCAGGCCTGACCTCCGCGCGGCGCGTCCTGGCCTCATCATGCGGCCGGGCATTACGAGCCTCTACCCCCTCCATCATCATCGCGGCAATCCTCGTCGCCGCGCAGGCAGGCCTGAGCACGGTCTCCCCGCTGATGCTCCAGCGCATCATCGACGGCTTGACCCAGAACCCCTCAACGGCAGACGTTCTCCTCCCGGGCCTTCTGGCCGCCGGCGCAGCCGTCGCCAGCACAGCAGTCGGCGTGGCCTCGCAGCGCATGACGGCGTTCACCGGACAGCGCTTCCAGGAGCGCCTGCGGGTCCTCATGCTCAGCAAGCTGACCCGGCTGTCCTCATCCACCGTCAGCGCGGCGCCAGGAGGTTCCCTGCTCTCACAGATCACGAACGACACTGCCCAGGCTCAGACCTTCGTGTCCACCATCCTGCCGCAAGCCCTCGGCCTCATCGCCCGACTGGGGCTCCTGCTGAGCATCATGTGGACCCGATCCTTCACCATCACCCTGGTGGTCCTCGCACTGGCACTGATCCTGGCCGTGCCCACTGAGCGGGTCTCCCGGACGCTCAGTGCCACCACCGACCGCATGCTCGACGCCATGTCCGTCTTCAGCGGCACCGTGGTGGAGCGGGTCGGTGTCACCGGCCACCTCTTCTCCCGCACAGCGGCCGACATCCCCACGGACCGACGTCAGGCCGAGGAAGCGGCCGCCGGAGTACGCACGTCCTTCACCCGCATGATCACCCTCAACAGCGCCTTCTCCTCGTCACTGGACCTCGTCGGCGCCCTGGGAACTGTGGCCGTGCTCATCATCGGCGGACACTCCGTAGTGCAGGGAGACATGACTCCCGGCGCCCTGGCCGCCCTGGCCGCCCTCACCCCCCAGCTCTACGCCCCACTCCAGGCGGCATCCGGGGTTCGCACGGGCCTGGCGACGTCATGGTCCGCGCTGTCTCGCGTGAGCGGCTTCCTTGAGTCGCAGGAGGAGTGGTACGAGGCTCCCCCGGTGCCGGTCGACGTCCCCAACGGCGGAGCGCTCCTGGTCCGGGAGACCGACTACTCGGTTGCCGCCGGGACGAGCAGCACCGTGCTTCTCGACTCGGTTAGCCTCACCGCCCGCTGCGGAGAGATCGTCGCCATCGTCGGCCCGTCCGGAAGCGGTAAGTCGACCCTCCTCAGCCTGATCGCCGGAGCCAACCACCCTTCGCAGGGCAGCATCACTGTCGCCGGCTTCTCCCCCGTCGTCACTGGCACCGAGGCCTGGAACAGTATCGTTCAGTACTGCCCCCAGGAGCCGTTCTTCCGCAGCGGCACTCTCAAGGAGAACTTCGAGGCGGTCTGCCCCGGCATCAGCGAGGCCAGAATCCACGAACTGTGCAGCAGAGTCGGCCTCGATCTGTCCCGCCTGGGGGACCGTTCCGGAACGAGCACGATGCTCGGGGAACGCGGGGCACGCATCAGCGGCGGAGAGCGCGCGCGTCTGGCGATCGCACGAACCCTCGCCCTCAACCCGCGAGTGCTCCTGCTCGATGAGCCCACAGCGGCCCTCGACGACGAGTCCACCGATCACCTCATCGCCACGCTGCTCAACCTCAAACGCGATCACTGCATCGTCGTCACCACCCACGACGCCCGCCTCTTCGCCACAACCGACCGGGCCTACCGCATGGAGTTCGGCAGGCTCCGCGAGGTGCCCACACCGACCCTCGCCCGAGTAGAGAAAGGAGTGCCCGCATGAGCACGACGGTCACGCCCCTTCCCATCGAGCACCAGAGAGAAGGAATCAACCGGCTCAGCATCCACACGCTGGTGGACCATCGCACCGGCACCCGAGCGGTGCTGGAGGCCCCGGTCTTCCGCACCTCTCCCAGGACTCGCATGAACCTGCTCCGTTACCGGGGGGTCACCTACGACCGACAGTCCGGCGACGTCGTCTCCTCCCCGGTGCCACACGGCTACCTGGGAACCGTCAACGCCGGCCACCCGTTCCTCTTCTCCGAGCGCGGTGACGGACTGCCCCTGCCCTTCGGTCCACGGGGCTGGGTCCTGTCCACCTGGCAGGACGACGGGCGCGTCGAGGTCAGCGCCTGCGACGAGGTCGGGACCACCGCATCCCGGTGGGGAACCAGCACGCGCTCCCTTCTGGGGCTTCGCCCCAACCCGGCCGGCTCGACCCGCCTGTGGCGCTTCGGAGACCACGTCGTGTGGCTGCGTCAGAAGTACCAGTCCTCCGAGGTCGTCACTCGTCACAGCGGCGACGCCGAGCCGTGGCCGGACGCCCTGGTGGAGGAGTTCTTCACCTCCTCCCTGTGCACCGTCATGCTCGACGACGCACCGCTTCCCGGGGTGCCTCAGGGCTCGGTGGTCCTCCTCGAGGCCGGCTCCCCCTTCCTCATCGGAGTGGCCAGCACGCCCGAGGAACTGGCCGCCTTCATGCGGGAGGACCATGTCCCCCACTACCTCGTCGACCTCCACGACGGAAAGAGCAGGGAAGACCGGGAAGGCAAATCGCCGTCGTCGGTATCCCTCATCGGTGACCTGCCCCGCGGATCGGTGGCCCACCGCTCCCTGGGCGGGC
Source organism: Actinomyces acetigenes (assembly GCF_031296635.1). NCBI lineage: Bacteria > Bacillati > Actinomycetota > Actinomycetes > Actinomycetales > Actinomycetaceae > Actinomyces > Actinomyces acetigenes. Next base: position 36,109 of record NZ_JASPFC010000022.1, on the reverse strand, counting down.
GCAGCACGGTGGTCTTCACCGAGCGCCTGGTCGATGAGACGATCTCCTACTCCGCCGAGGACGGTTCGGTGATCGCCACCGTCGCCGACGGCGTCAGCCACTACACGGGGGTCCCCGGACTGACTGGGGTATGGGTCGAGCTCGGTACACCCCACGTCCTGCGGTGGGCAGGGGGCTCCTGGACCAGTGACAGCTCGATCGACCGTATCCTTCCCGGCGGGGCCGACGACAACGTCCAAGTCATCACCGCCGACGGCTCCCACCGGCTGGTGGGAATCGGCGGAGCAGCCGAGGCAACCGACGCCCCTCAGGCCTCCTCATCCCCGATTCTGTGGTGCCCCTCATCGGACGATCCAACCGGCAACGTCTCCGGAACCGTGATCACCCGAGTCCTTCCCGAGCGTACGGTCGACATCACCCTGACCGAGTCGACACGCGGGTCAGTTCCGCTGGTCTGGTTCGACAGCTCCTGGGCACTGCCGATCGAGGCCTCCGAGCCCGCTCCCATCGACCTGGGCTCGCTGCAGCCGGACAGCGTCCGGTGGTGCCACGCGGGCTCGCGCCCCGTAGTACGGGTGGGCATCGACTACCAGGCACTGGCCGAGGTCCGCGCAGACGACATCCTGGCCGAGCTGCACTTGGCCTGGGAGGCCGCCCTGGGAGTGATCGCCGCCGAACTGCCGAAGTCCCCGATCCCACCTTTCCTGGGTGGCCACAGCTTCGGCGCGGCGCTCGCGGCAGTCTCGGTGCTGCGCGGCACGTCCTCCCCCAGGGGGGTGCTCCTGCGCAGCGGCGCATATGACCGGTACGCGACGCCGTCGGGATTCGAGCACGACCGGCGCACCGCCGCCTCCGATCCCAGCCTGTACAGCATGATGACCATCCTTCCCAGCACTCGCGCACACCGGGATATCCCCTTCCTGCTGACCTGCGGGGACTCCGATGAAAACTCGGCGACGACTCCCGAGCAGTCGCTCTACCTGTACGAGAACCTCCTGGTCGCCGACGCCGACGTCACCCTGTCCGTCTTTCCCGGCGAGGGCCACGTCTTCAGCTCCCGGCAGTCGATCGTGGATCGCCGTCGCCTGGAGGAGAACTGGATGAGTGAGCGCATCCAGTCCCCTCAGCAGTCCCATCACCAGTAACCAGCCACAACCTAAGGAACACCATCATGAGCCGCATCAAACGCTCCGACATCAAGGACTCCGTCCAGACCGTCCTGGCCTCCCGGAACGAGCCCGGGATGACGGGGTGGATTCCCCGCACCGATCAGCCCTCCACGGAGAGCCGCGACTCGGTCGAAGCCGACCTCCTCGCACTGCGCAGCCTCCTGGAGAAGCACGGCGACGCCCTGTCCGGAGACATCGAGAAGGACGCGGCCCTGGTGACCGCCGCACGCCGTCGTGGACACGTGGTCGACCTCGTCGTGGGTAGGGAGCGCGCTCCGTACAACGGTGAGGCGGGCTTCCTGTCCTGGATCGAGCACAACGGCTCGGTGATCCTGACCCTCGCTCCCGTTCGCGAGCTCTACGAGGAGGTGGCCCGGTGGTGAGCATCGAGGCGCCCGCAAGCTCACCTCGTCACCGCAGGAGGGTACTGGCCGTCTGCGCTACGTTGTTGCTGCTCCTGGGCGCGGGGAGCACGACGGCCGGCGCCGCCTCGGTCGATTCATCTTCTCACGGCTCACTGCTTCCGGGCGATCCCCTCCAGTCCAAGCAGTGGTACCTCAGTTGGCAAGACCGCCCGGGCTCACCCTCCACCGGCAAAGGCGCCTCCGTGGGCGTCATCGATACCGGTGTCGACGCCTCTCACCCCGATCTGGCCGCCGCATACGACTCCGCCAGCAGCAAGTCTTTCCTGTCGGGGGGCTCCTGCAACGGAGACACTGCCTGTGACGATCCCGCCCATGACGGCTTCGGTCACGGAACCTCCGTCGCCGGGATCATCGCGGCCTCAGCGGACGGGCACGGCACTGTCGGGGCCGCTCCCGGGGCCAGGATCGTCAGTCTCAAGGCCGGGGACCGGACGGGCACCTTCTCCGCCGACGCCGTCAGCCAAGCGATCCGGTACGGGGCGGACGCGCATCTCAGCGTCCTCGTCATGAGCTTCACCGTCGACCCCTGGTTCCGCTACTGCGACAACGCGCCCGCCGACACGGCCGAGCAGCGGGCACAGCAGAAGGCCGACCTGGAGAAGGTGACCTCGGCGCTGAAGTACGCCGCCGATCACGGGGTGGTCCTCGTGGCCGCCGCCGGCAACGAGGCCTACGATCTCGACCACGGCACATCGGACCCGTACAGCTCGGGCTGGTCCGGTCAGGCAGAGCGCCCCGTCACCGATCAGTGCGTCACCATGCCCGCCCAGTCCGACGACGTCATCACCGTTGGGGCCATCACTAAGACGGGGAACCGGACCGACTACTCCAATGTTGGCGCCGCGATTGACATCGTCGCTTTCGGGGGCGAGCCGCCTCTGGCAGGGCCGGGCGGTGCCGTGGTTCAAGGACCGGAGCTAGGTATCCTCACCACAGCATCGCCGGACAGGCTCCGTCGACTAGGCGCGCTCAACGACGACGGATCGCCTCGAACCGACGATGTCCTGAGCGACTGCCCCTCAGGAGGGGGTTCCTGTAGGTACTACTGGTACCAGATCGGAACCTCGTTCGCGGCACCCCAGGTCGCGGCCGCGGCCGCGGAACTCAGGTCTCGCGGAGTACCGGCGGGTGACGTCAAGAAGCAGCTGACGACGTCGGCAACCCCGATCTCATGCCCGAGAGAGAAGCAGGCTCTGGCATGCGAGCCCCTCACAGGCGGCGGCAACACCTGGTACGGGGCTGGAGCGCTCCGGCTACCCAGGTGAAGCAATCGACCGTCGCTACTCATCAGGAGAGGAGAACCTTCACCTCTCCTGATGAGTAGCGACGACCAGCTTGAGGCGTGAGGACACGCCGTACTTCTTCATGAGATGGGAGACGTGGCTCTTGACCGTGGCCTCCGAGATGAAGAGCTGGTCGGCAATCTCAGCGTTGGAGTACCCCTCGCAGAGGAGATCCAACACAGCCTGCTCAGCCTCGGTGACACCGGGGTGCGAACTTGGAATGGGGCGCAGGTACTGGGAGACGAGGCGGGAGGTGGTGGCCGGGGAGATCGTCGTTCCGCCGTGGTGGGCGGCGATGACGGCCCGGACCACCTCCTCCGCCGAGGAGTCCTTGAGCAGGAAGCCGTTGGCCTTCCGGTCCAACGCGGTCCGCATGGCCTCATCGTCATCGAAGGAGGTGAGGACGATGACAGCGACCTCGGGCATCCCCTGCTTGACCTTGGTGAGGAGCTGAAGACCGTCCATTCCCGGCATCCGCACATCGGTGATGAGCACGTCGACCCGGTAGTTCCGCAGGAAGCCGAAGGCGTCCTTTGCGGCCCCGAAGGTGCTGAGCACCTCGATCTCCTGCGCTTCGTTCAGGTAGGCCCTCAGAGCCTGCAGGACAAAGGGGTCATCATCAACGACGATGACCCGGATCTTCTCCGAGTCATTGTTGTCGCTTAAACTATTCGAGAGAGCATCTGTCCGCATGGAAGAATGATACTGAGTTTGCCCGACCCGAGAGCGGTTCGTATGTCTCTTCTTGCCTCCGACACTCAGACATCCTTCACATGGCACCCCACGCGACGCACCCACCTGCTCCATGCAGGAGTTGCCATCTTGCTCCTCAGCACCTCACCGGTGACCATAGGCGTCCCTCTTACTCCTTCCGCATTCCTGGTCACTGCCCTGAGCCTGGCCTGCCTGCCTCTGGCATCCCGGCTTCCCGCCGCAGGAGCAGCCGCAAGCCTGACCATCGCCTGGTTCGCCGCCACCTCCCCACACGATCTAGGCAACATAGCCGTGTTACTGCCCTGGGGGCTTTGCATCATGCTCCTGGGCCGAGGCCTCCGACGCGACATGATCTACGTCCTCGCCTTCGCAACAACGCTGGCACACCTCTCAGCAGCACCAACGTGGCTTCAAGGGCTGATCCCAACAGCGACTGTTGGTGCTCCTTGCGTGGTGATCGGTGAGGTCATCCGCCATCACCGCCTCCAGACCAGCACCGCCGAGCAGGAACGCCAGCACAAGCTCGACCAGCAACGACGCCTGGTCGTCTCCGAGCTCCACGACACCGTCGTACGCGACCTCAGCCACGCCGTCATGATCGCCGAACAGGCCCGCCTGGCCGACCCCCACAACGCCCGCCTCAACCAAGAGCTCGCAGCCATCATCACCCCCGTACGCACCGCCGTCGAACAACTACGACGTAGCCTCAAAGCCATGAGCGCCACCGAAGGAGACGACTCCCTCCTCCTGCTGGCCGCCTCACCCCCACCACCCCTGACCGACACCATCCACGCCGCCCAGGAAGCCCTCACACACCGAGACGCCCACCTGACCACCCAGGGCACCGACCTGCTCGACAACCCCGGCATCGGCCCAGGCGTCCGCCAACAGCTCGTACGCATCATCGCCGAGCTCATTAACAACGCCGCCAAGTACACACCTCCCTCCAGCACCGCCACCCTCACCATCGAGACCGACAACGACACCCTCGAGTGCATGTGCACCAACCCCATCAACCCCAACCAACCCACCAACACCAGCACCACCACCTCATCCCAGCTCGGCCTCACCCAAGCCCAACAACGCGTCGAATCCCTCGGCGGCTCCCTCCACACCACCCACTCCACCAGCCGCTGGACCACCATCTTCACCATCCCCCTCCGCCCCACACCCCCGACGACCACGGGCTGACGCGCCAACCACCTCCACCTTTGAGCACACCGGAGCGGCCGGCATCCATAGAAAGTCGTATGTGATTTCATCCATAAGAAGGCTGTTGCGGTCCCGGATGGCAGGCCAGACTTAAGCCATCACCCCACCACCGCAAGGAGTCAAACATGCGCAAGGTCGTTTCCCCCATCCTCTCCGCCGCCATCCTCGGAGGAGCACTACTTCTGTGTCCGTCTTCACACGCCGCTCCCACCTCCATGCGCTCCCACGACGAACCTACCGTCTTTCAAGCGCCAACAAAATTTACTTGCTCGAAAGTAATGGGCCTACTACCTATTTGCTGACCCTAACCACATAGCCCACCGAAGCCCCATCTACCCTTCGGGAAATAGGTGCGATTCGCAGATACTCGACATCTTTTATATTCGAACCACATGCGATAGCAACCAACGTTTCACAAGGCAGTTCCCTTGATGTCGCCCACATGAACCTGGGCGACATCAAGGGAACTGCCTTTTCATGCCGTATCCGCAAGAGCATTCTCAACATCGACTCGCAGCTTGCAAGATACTGACCAAATCGGATTCGTCTTAGCCCCGCAAGGGCACTGAACTTCTCCGACCTCGTCGCTGCCGTGGCCTCCTCAGCCGGGAATGGAGAGGACGCAGCGCCGTATGAAGGCCTGGGCGCCAGCCTGAGCGTGAGTCAGGGCGGGGGCCGCTGGACCAGTATCTTCAACAGCCCCTTCCAGGTGATCTCCTGAAAGGCCCACCCGGCGCCATGGCCTGATACGTCGTGCAACCACAGTTTCCCGGCGAGGACGTTTCGCGCGGCCGGCTGCCAACCACTCCAGCCGGGGACAGTTCACACGTTCGGGGACAGTCATCCTGTCCCCGAACGCGTGGACTGCACCCGTCGATGTCGAATGTCCCCGGCCGGGAGAGCCTCCTGCCCACGCCACGTACCTCAGGAGCCGCTCGGCCAGTCCGCGCGGGATAGGAACAAGCCGATCGTGTCCAAATCGGTGACAAAGGCTCGGAACGGACACATACTGACGAAGAAAAACCGCATAATTCCACGGTTCGCATGGACGGCCAAGGAGTGCCGGTGGCCCTTTGTCACCGATTTGGACATTCTGGCCCGCGATCGCCTTCGATGCGTTGTCAGTGCGCGCTGCCGAGCTCGACGAGGAGCACACCCGCCATAATGAGCGCGATGCCTGCCACCATGGTGCGGGTCAGTGGCTCACCGAAGAGAAGCCTTGAGGCGATTGCCGTGACGGCCACTCCCCCGGCCGACCAGATCCCGTAGGCGACACCGAGCCCCAGCCCCTCCTTGAGGGCCAGGGTCAACATGGCGAAGGCCCCCAGGTAGCCGGCCATGACGGCGCCGTACCACCGCAGTCCTCTGCCGTCGGAGGCGAGCTTGAGCGAGAGTGTGCCGGTGGTCTCGGAGGCGATAGCCGCCACCAGGTAGACCCCGCTCATGACGCCTCACCGTCCTTGTCCTGCGTGCCTGCGCGCTGCGCCCCGACCTCGACGAGGAGCACCCCGGCCATAATGAGCGCAATGCCGAGGGCGACGAGCACCGTGATCGGCTCACCGAAGACAAGCATGGACAGCACGGCGGTCAGCGCCACACCCAGGGCACCCCAGATCCCGTAGGCGACACCGAGCGGCATGCCGGCCTTGAGCGTCAGCGACAGGAGGATGAAGGCCAGCGCGTACCCGATCCCAACCATGACGTAGAAGCCCGGCTGGTTGAGGGCCTGGCGCAAGGCGAGGGTCGCCAATACCTCGGAGACGATGGCGCCTCCGAGAGCCGGCCAGGCGCACACGCCACGGCCCGCTGTCCCCGGGTGCTCCTTCAGCGCACCGAGCACCATCCGGCCTGTGGGCGCGCCCGGGCGGCATGCGCTCCCCCACGTCGACGGGCAGAGCACGCCCTTGACCGTCACGCCCGGTTCTCCGCGGTCTCGAGCCGCCGGCAGACCATGGAGCCGAAGGCGAGCGCCGGGACGATCATGAGCAGGGCGTTGGGCCCCCACCACAGCGGGTCGAAGTCACGGTAGAAGGACCAGAAGGAGATCGCCATGAACCCGGCGCAGAAGGTGAGCATGAGTCCGACCGTCAGCACCAGGTCCCCGATCCTGCTGCCCACCCGCGTCAGGTGGGCGCCGAGGAAGACGGTCAGCGCGGCGGCCACGTCGAGCGGGAAGAAGGACCAGTTCCAGGCCTGGATGACCTGGTTGGAGTAGTCCTTGAAACGCAGGTGCTCGGGAATGAGATTGAGGAAGACGGCCGCCCAGTAGAGCAGCAGCCCGGCATCGACGGCCACCAGCAATTTCTTATACGTGGAGCCCATACATACATCCCTACATTGTGGCGACATTTTCGTCGACTAATCCTGGGCGTATCCGACGAAGCGCCGCTCGATTCTCGGCATCAAACGGTGCATTACGTACAGGTTCCCGTAGACCACCACCATCACCAGCATGAAACATGCTACTGTCAACATATTGACCCTCCAGTAGTGGGAGATAATAAACCACATCAGCGGAACCTGAAGAGTGACAGTCACAACCCCCGGGACATACCCCCTGAACCGGAAACACATTCTATAGTGGATAAGAAAGTGAAGGCTGTACGCCACACAGAAGCACAAGTACAACTCGTCACCTCGCGTCAACGAACACACATAAGAAACAGTCAACAGAATAACAAACTCCTCCAGCACCCCCACCGTAAACGCCGAACCATCTCTGGTTTCCCCAAAATAATCTGCCTGATTGGGAAGCGCCCGAAACTTCGACCGCCGCTTCCACAGAGGCAGAAACACCATCTCCTCAAAATCGTGCAGAATAAACAGGATCGGCAGCGCCCAGTAGCCGAGCAGAAACGACATTCTTCCTCCCAGTGATGACCCATCAGTCGATGAGGACTGTATGCTAGAATCACGTCCCATTCCACTCACACAGCACTTGTGGTACAGATTCGCAGAATCTGTACCACATAACAGGGATGTCAAGTTCACCTCTCAATGCGGGCCGCTCACAGGCGTCAAGACCTCAGGATGGAGTCGACTATGGCAAGCATTCAGCGTAAACCGACAATTCCTTGAGAAATGTCCGGACAACCTCCGAAGCCTTCGGGTCCATACCACGATCGAGCCAATGCAGGAGAATATTCCACATTCCACCAACGAACAGCAGATCCACGAGAGTTTCGTCAACTCCGGAGACTCCATGCCAGGGAAGGTCGGAGTGCGGCAGCGCCTCTAGGAACTTCTTTCGCTGCACATCAAGCGCCAGATCCAAAAGCTGACGCCTCCTCAATAGGATAACATACTCTTTGCGATCCCCCCAGAAGGAGAAATAATAGTTGAGAATTCCCTCAACATCCGATATGCCACGTTCTTCAACACCCTGGAGATACTCTCTCAGCAACTCCTCAATATAGAATGTCAAGACGGACCTCTTCGTGGAGAAGTGGCGATAGTACGTATTTCTAGATACACCCGCCTTGGCCACTACCTCTGATACAGAGATCTCATCAAGCTCATAAACCGCAAGCTTTTCAAAGAGCGCCTCAGCGATCCGCACCTTAGAACGGTACACGCGGGCGTCCACATCGACTTCACCACGATCAGCACTCCTCATCATATTCTAGGAGTGTAGCCCTCGACCGCAGACAGAGACTCAGGATGTGCTGCCTGCTAGGCGAGAGTCTCAGCCCCTTACTTCACGGTTCTCCGGGTCCTGCTAACCAGGGATCGAGCGCGCCGCGCAATCGCCAGCCCGAGTGAAGTGCGCCCATGTACCGGCCAGGAACACTCTCAGATCTCAGCAGTACATCCCCCAGCACTCCCGGTGACGGTCCAAGACCGTCCAGAGTGAGGGGCGATAGCTGCGGCCCGCGCTCAGGACCGCCGGCCCAGGACCAGGCTCATGGCCTCGGAGCGGGTGGCGGCGTTGCGCATGATGCCGCGCACGGCGGAGGTGACCGTGTTGGAGCCGGGCTTGCGCACGCCCCGCATGGACATGCACAGGTGCTCGGCCTCGACGACCACCAGCACACCCCGGCACCCCAGGCGCTCGACGAGGGCGTCGGCGATCTGCCGGGTGAGCCGCTCCTGAACCTGGGGTCGCCGGGCGTAGCCGTCCACGAGGCGCGCCACCTTGGACAGGCCGGTGACGCGCCCGTCCGCGCTGGGGATGTAGCCCACGTGCGCCGCCCCGTGGAAGGGCAGCAAGTGGTGCTCGCACACCGAGTACATGGGGATGTCGCGCACGAGGACCATCTCCTCGTGCCCGACGTCGAAGACCCGCTCGACGTGCTCGGCCGGGTCCTGGCCGAGGCCGGCGAACATCTCCGCGTAGGCGCGCGCCATGCGCTCGGGGGTGTCGCGCAGCCCGTCGCGCTCGGGGTCCTCCCCGATGGCGACGAGCAGGTCTCGCACCGCCCGCCGCACGCCCTCGGCGTCGTAGCTCATGGTCAGCCCCTGTCTCTCTGCGCCTGCCGGGCCCGCCGGGGCCCGGTTCGGCTCACCGGTTGTAGCCCCAGAAGTCGCCGCTGTGGGAGTCGCCCGGCTCCTCGCCGGCTCCGTCATCGGCGGAGGCGGCCTCGACGACGGGCAGCGACTCGTCGCTGCGCCACAGGGGCCGCTCGGGCTGCTTGATGACGCCCTCAAAGATCCTCTCCAGGTCCTTCTCCAGGAGCGTCTCGCGGGTGAGGAGCTCCTCGGCCAGCTGGTCGAGCACGGCGCGGTTGCGGGTGAGGATCTCCCAGGCCTCCCGGTGGGCGGTGTCCAGCAGGTTGCGGACCTCGTCGTCGACGGTGGCGGCGACCTGCTCGGAGAAGTCGCGGCTGGTGGCGTTGAGCCCCAGGACCGTCTCGCTCTCGGTGGTGCCGAGCTTGACGGCGCCCACCGCGCTGGTCATGCCGTAGTCGGTGACCATCTTGCGGGCCGTGGCGGTGGCCTTCTCGATGTCGTTGGAGGCGCCGGTGGTGGGGTCGCGGAAGATGATCTCCTCGGCGGCCCGCCCGCCCATGGCGTAGACGAGCTGGTCGAGCAGCTCGTTGCGGGTGGTGGAGTACTTGTCGTCCTGGGGCATGACCTGCGTATAGCCCAGGGCGCGCCCGCGCGGCAAGATCGTCACCTTGGTGACCGGGTCGGAGTAGGCGCCGGCGGCCGCGCACAGGGCGTGGCCGGCCTCGTGGTAGGCGGTGACGCGTTTCTCGTGCTCACGCATGACCCGCGAGTGCCTCTGCGGGCCGGCGATGACTCGGTCGATGGCCTCGTCCAGGGCCCGGTTGTCGATGAGGTGGGCGTTGCAGCGGGCGGTGAGCAGGGCGGCCTCGTTGAGGACGTTGGCCAGGTCCGCGCCGGTGAAGCCGGGGGTCCGCTTGGCCACGAGGTCGAGGTCGACGTCGTCGTTGAGGGGCTTGCCCTGGGCGTGAACCTTGAGAATGGCGGCGCGCCCGGCCATGTCGGGGGCCTCGACGCTGACCTGCCGGTCGAAGCGGCCGGGGCGCAGGAGGGCCGGGTCCAGGACGTCGGGGCGGTTGGTGGCGGCGATGAGGATGACGTTGGTGTTGGCGTCGAAGCCGTCCATCTCGACCAGGAGCTGGTTGAGGGTCTGCTCGCGCTCGTCGTGCCCGCCGCCGGTTCCCGAGCCGCGGTGGCGGCCGACGGCGTCGATCTCGTCGACGAAGATGATGGCGGGGGCGTTCTCCTTGGCCTGGTCGAACAGGTCTCGCACGCGCGAGGCGCCCACGCCGACGAACATCTCGACGAACTCGGAGGCGGCCATGGAGAAGAAGGGCACGCCGGCCTCACCGGCGACGGCCTTGGCCAGGAGGGTCTTACCGGTTCCGGGCGGGCCGTACAGGAGGACGCCCTTGGGGATCTTGGCGCCGACGGCGCGGAACTTCTCGGGCTCGGAGAGGAACTCGCGGATCTCCTGGAGCTCCTCGACGGCCTCGTCCTCGCCGGCGACGTCGTCGAAGGTGACGTCGGGGATCTCCTTGGAGCCGACCCTCGCCTTGGAGCGACCGAAGCCCATGGCGCCGCCGCGCCCGCCGCCCATGCGACCGATGAGCCACCACATGAAGCCGCCCAGCAGCAGGGCGGGGACGAGCAGCTGGATGAGGGAGGCCCACCAGCTGGTGGTGGGCACCACGGAGTTGAAGCCCTCCTTGGGGGCGGCGGCCTGCACGAGGCGGTCGACCTGCTCGGCCTGGGCTTCGGTGTAGGAGAACTCGACCTTCTTGCCCACCGGGCGGGACTCGATGCCCTTCTTCTTGGGCTGGACGTAGGTGGTGGTGAGGTCCAGCTCGACGCGCTGGTTGCCGTCAATGACGGTGATCGACTTGATCGTGTCCGGCTTGTCCCGCAGGAGCGTCAGGCCGTCGGAGGTGTCGATGGTGCGGTAGCCGAACATCGAGGAGAAGACGGCCCAGCCGAGGATGACGACCAGAAGGAAGGGCACCAACCACAGGAACGGGTTGCCCAGGGTGTCGCGGAGCTTGCGGTCGCGCCTGCTGCGGTCGTTCTTACCGGCCTTGCCCGGCTTCCCCGAGTCCTTGCGGCCGGGCTCGCGCCCAGTATCTTTCATCGTGCGGTAGGTCCCTTCAACATACTGATTCCTCAGACGTTAGCGGATAGCACGGCAAAGGTCCCATTGCGCTTGCTCACGTTCGCGCCGGGCGTGGCCGGGAAGATCCGGGGATGCGGGCCGGTTGGAGGCTCGCTGGCCGCGAGGAGACACCGTCGGGCCCGAGGACTGCGGCCCGGAGGTGCGCCCGCGTCCCCTATGGTGCGTCCGCGACGACGTCGATGACGCCCATCCCGTAGGCGCTGTGGGAGCCGACGCTGGTGTAGCGGGCCAGGGCCATGAGCTGGGAGAAGACGGCGGTGATGGAGCCGGCGGCGGGGGCGCTGATGCGCAGGGTGCCGACGCTGGCGGGGATGCGGCGGCTGGAGAGGCGTCCGCGGCGGTCGGCACGCGGCATGCCCAGGCCGACGACGGTGCGGCGGGTGCGGTCCTGGGTGATGAGGACGGAGGTGAGGCGCTCGCGCTCGGGGAGCTCGGGGGCCAGGGGGCGGCACCAGTGGCGCCAGCGCGCGTGGAGGCTGGTGGCCAGGGAGGCGGCGGTGACCTCGGGGACGTGGTGGCCGCGGGAGGTGAAGACGGTGGGGGTGAGCAGGCGGATGTCCCAGGCGGTGGAGGCGGTCTGGGCGGCGAGGTCCTCCCAGTCGGCCTGTTCGAGGACCTGGGCCTCGACGGCGGCGAGCATGATGGTGGTCTCGCCACCGTCGCCGATGGGTAGGACTCCGCCCCAGGCGAGCCAGGCGTCGAGCGTGTCCAGGAGGCGGTCGTCGAGGAATCGCAGCTCGACGCCGAGGCCGTCCGGGGTCTGGGTCATGTCGCCCAGGCAGTAGGGCTTGGGGCCGGGCTGGCCGTGGGGTGGGCGGTGGGCGAGGGCGGGCAGGCGGGCGGCGCGCTCGGGGCTGACGCCTTCGGGGAGGTCGAAAACGCGGCCCCAGGCGGCGTGAAGGCGACGAGGGGTGGCCTCGACCGGGCCGGGCGCATCGAAGCGGACGAATACGGTGGCGGGCACTCGACGAGGCTCCTTTGCGGCGTGATGTGTGGTGGGTGCGGCAGTGGAGGCCGACGGCGGCGCCGGCTGGTGACGGGAGGCCGGCGCAAGGCCGTCTACCTCTTTCTCTCTGGCGACACTACCGGAGGGGAAGCGGCCTGCACGGGGAGTTCGAGAGGTCGACGTTCTTCAGCATCGACGGCCAGGAGGAGGCGGAGAGGGAGAGGCCCGGCGGCGCGCCGGCCGGGCCACGGGAGCACAATGTGTCGACAGTTACAGGCGGGAACGTTGACCTTTTGGCTTGACGTCGTTGGAAGTTGGTGGCTGGAATGGCCTGAGGGGGTGTCGGTGGCGCTTGGCGTCAGGACGCCGAAAGGTGGTTAAATGGGGGCAGTGCTGGCCGGTCCCGCGGGGTGCTTGCGGAGCCGGTGGCGCTCCAGCCCCCGGAAGTGGCGCAACGACGCCGTTCCCAGAGGCAGGGGTCAGAAAGCACCCAGCACCAGAAGGTGCATTAAGACTTGTCATAGCGACGCTTACCAATCATGTAGACCTCGGCAGAAAGCACCCAGCACCACAAGGCGCATTAAGACGAACATGACAACCACTCCTTCAAGTGTTCTTGTGCTGGTCAGAAAGCACCCGGCACCAGAAGGTGCATTAAGACCTGACCTCCGACGCATTCTAGAAGAACATGGCACCCGCCAGAAAGCACCCAGCACCAGAAGGTGCATTAAGACGCTAGCGCGTGTGGCGCTCGACAACCTCCCAAAACTCGTCAGAAAGCACCCAGCACCAGAAGGTACATTAAGACATGATGGGGTGGTAGCCGGCTCGGTGTAGCTGGTCGGTCAGAAAGCACCCAACACCAGAACGTGCATTAAGACTTGTTGCCTGGTCGCTCCATGAACCGGGGTCCGTGGGACCAGAAAGCACCCAGCACTAGAAGGCGCATTAAGACCTGCCTGGCGTTCATCCGCAAATGCTTGGAGGACGAGTCAGAAATCACCCGACACCAGAAGGTGAATCAAGACAGGAGAAAATACCGCCATGACCACCTCGCCCCTTCACATCGGAAAGCACCCAGTACCAAAAGGTGCATTATGACATTGGCTTGTTCGGATCGAGCTTGTAGGCGCTCCGGCCAGAAAGCACCCAACACCAGAAGGTGCATTAAGACAACAAGCGGCCGGCCGTCCCGATGGTGTCCACGAGTCAGAAAGCACCCAGCACCAGAAGGTGCATTAAGACAGGTACTACATGAAGTTCCACTTCTCTCTCCTTGGTCAGAAAGCACCCAGCACCAGAAGGTGCATTAAGACTGTAGGTCTTCCAGCAGGCGTAGGCAAGAGCGCTGGTCAGAAAGCACCCAGCACCAGAAGGTGCATTAAGACGACATTTTGTCTTAATAGTGTAGAGCCCCTGCGGGCGTCAGAAAGCACCCAGCACCAGAAGGTGCATTAAGACCCACACAAGGCTTTGATCCGCTCGATGTGCTTCTGGTCAGAAAGCAGCCAGCACCACAAGGTGCATTAAGACACGAGATTCGCGACGGAAAGCTGGGCCAGAAGTGTCGTCAGAAAGCACCCAGTACCACAAGGCGCATTAAGACAGGATGTCGTCACGGTCCAGACACTGCTTCTTGTAGGTCAGAAAGCCCCAGCACCACAAGGTGCATTAAGACTCGAAGAGCAGGTCCCTGGTCTCCCCATCGAACGTGTCAGAAAGTACCCAGCACCACAAGGTGCATTAAGACTCAAAGTTGAGACCTGCCGTAAGAGTGGACTCAACTGTCAGAAAGCGCCCAGCACCAGAAGGTGCATTAAGACTGATTCACCAGAACGGCCCACAGGTCACTCCCGCCAGGTCAGAAAGCACCCAGCACCAGAAAGTGCATTAAGACGCAACACCGTGACCCTGATGCCCCTTGATCATTGCAGTAGAAGGCACCTCACACACCAGTAAGGTGCATCGAGACCGTCTCCCGTCGGTCGCCTTGCACTCCCCGGCCGGGGGAGCCTGAAGTCCTATCGGACCGGAGACCGGAGCGGATAGTGTCAACAGTCACGTTTGGGAACGTCGACTTTTTGGCTCGACGTCGTCAGAAGTTGGTGGCTGAAGGCACCCGAGGGGGCGTCGGTGGCGCTTGGCGTTAGGACGCCGAAAAGTGGTTAAATAGGGGCGCTGCCGTCCGGCCCCGCGGGGTGCTTGCGGAGCCGGTGGCGTTCCGCCCCCTGGAAGTGGCGCAACGACGCCGTTCCCAGAGGCAGGGGCCCGAAAGCACCCAGCACCAGAAGGTGCATTAAGACGGAGTCGGACCACCCCTGCGACCATCCGGGCGGTTCGGTCAGAAAGCATTAGCACCAGAAGGTGCATTACGACCTTGTGCTCCAGAATGATGCGAGCAAAACCCTCCTGTCAGAAAGCACCCAGCACCACAAGGTGAATTAGAACGTAAATAACATCGATGTGATTCGATAAAGCAAGAGGGTGGAAGCACCAACACCAGAAGGTGCATTAAGACCGGCCGGCGGCCGCGCGTGAGTCGAACGCTATGGACGTCAGAAAGCATCCAGCTCCAGAAGGTGCATGAAGGCATATATCGGCACGTGCCGTGAGATCGCATGCAGATCTTCACCCTTATCCGTCAGCATCTCGACGACTTCCTCACCGAGCTCTCCGAGTCCCTGCGCTCAGGAACCTACGAGCCCGATCCGCTCCTGAGCTTCGGCATCCCCAAAGGCACCTCCGGGGAGGTCCGAACCCTGCACATCCCCTCCATCCGGGACCGGGTCGTCGAGCGCGCGGTCGTCAACACGATCACCCACAGGGCCGACCTCGCCATGTCCCCCTGCTCCTTCGCCTACCGGACGGGTATCGGCACCGACGACGCCGTCGACCACCTCGCCAGGCTGCGGGACGCAGGCTACTGCTACGTCCTGCGCACCGACATCGAGGACTACTTCCCCAACCTCAACATCGAGGACGCCCTGGCCGCCCTCTCCCCCATCGCCGACTGCCCGCGCACCATCGACCTCATCCGGCTCATTGCCCGACCGCGGCGCGCCAGGGGCGAGCGGCGTACCCGTAACCGCGGCATCGCCCAGGGCTCCTGCCTGTCCCCGCTCCTGGCCAACCTGGCCCTGACCGACGTCGACCGGGCCATGGGCGACGCGGGCTACGGCTACGCCCGCTTCGCCGATGACATCGTCATCTGCAGCCCCTATGAACCCGACCTGCTGGAGGCCCTCGAGCTCCTCGACACCCTCCTGACGCCCAGGAGACTCCGACTCAACCAGGAGAAAACCGCCATGATCAGCTTCGATGAGGGCTTCTGCTACCTGGGGACGGACTTCTCCCGCAGCTTCCCGCCCGTCGACCCCCGCCACGACATCAAGGGCCGCCCCGACCCGGACCAGGTGGTCTACGTCGGCCGCGACGGCGCCCGCGTCCACGTCAGCCAGAACCGTCTCATCGTCGACGGCGCCGACGGCCTGCCGCAGACGTCGACGAGCTCATGGGGCTGGAGGGCGCCGCCTCAACGGCATACTTCGGCTGCCTGTCCGGGCTGGTCCCACCGGAGGTCGCCTTCGACGGCCGCAGTCGCCGCCCACCCAAGGACCTGGCCAACGCCGCCCTCTCCTACGCCTACGCGATCCTGTTGGCCGAGTGCACGGGCGCTCTGCTGGCCGCCGGGCTCGAGCCTTCGCTCGGGGTGCTGCACGCCTCCACCGACAAGCATCCCAGCCTCTCCCTGGACCTCAACGCGTCGGGCTCGCCTGGCCGCCGCGCTGGAGGGCTGGGGCTACCGGCTGCAGGAGTCCGTTATCCAGCTGCGGCTGGAGCCCGCCGAGCTCGACGAGATGCGCCAGCAGATCACCGGGACCATCAACCAGACCGACGACGTCATCCACCTCTACCCGCTGTGCGACTCCTGCCTGGCTCACAGCGAGGTCCACGGGACCTCGCCCGCACTCGACGACGCCGGGCTGTACCGAGGGGTATGGTGAGCCGGCAGCACGTCGAGAACGCGCGGCTCACCGGCGTATCCCATCCCGCCCGGCGACGACGACCGTGTCTTGTGCGACGATCAGTGCCGCCGGCCGCGGTGATGAGCCTTGCCATGGTGACCGCCTTGACGCCCTTCGCCATGCTGCCGTCCACCATTGCGGTTGCTCGTTTTTCCATTTCTTTCCGGACGATGAATACTCAAAGGCTTTCTCGCTTGTTCCCCAAACAAATCTCTTGGTGAAATCCCTTTATTTCGCTTTGGCACACCAGTCCGACTATCGGTTATATTGTTTTCCTTATTTTCATCCAGAGTCATGTAACGAACCTCAACCCTATCGGCATAGCCGTAGGCGGCACGTCGCATAGCCCGAACCCAAGGTTCCCTCGCGAGGAACTCTTCCTTCGGAAGCAAGAAATCGGTCGAAGAAACACCCTTGCCATCAAGTCCGTCACAGCTCTCTAGCGACATATAATCATTCGCTAGATCCACACCCGTCTTAGCCTTCAGAGAATTCTCCACCATGCGAACCTCAACAACGCCCAGACCGTAAGGTTTGCCGAGCCCCATGCGCAAGTATCCAACTTTATTTCCACCGGCATCTCGCTCCTCCTCAGGGACGAGATTCTCAGGGGTAAGCACCCACAGCAATGCGGCGAGCTCATCTCGGGAAAGATTCTCGTAGCGAAGAGTGCACTTGAAATCACTTCCCGCTTTAATCCAGGAATTCACCGCCAGCCGAACCGCATCATTACTAGACTCCCCGTCTTTCGAACCCAGCTCCTCTTGATTGCCCTTAGGAAATTCATTCTTACCCAACTGGTTCCGATGAACCGGATAGCAGGCAGCACCCAAGTACTGCCCTTCCCTAAAGTAATCACCACGCCTCAGAGGACCACCGGAGGCGGTAAGCGGAGTCTTCCCCGAACTGTCCGTAAGGAAACGACGCGCGGACGACACTTTTGGAGAAAGCAGAGGAGGAAGCTCTCTCCGGTCCCTGCTGATGACAGCATTGGACGAATCCACCGCACTTATACTGATGCGCCCACGCGACGCAACGTCGCCTCCGACGGCACCCCGCTCAGGACTGGGAACGACATACCCAAACAGCCTGTCCGCTGCTGATGCACGATCCTTATCATCGACAGGGAACACATCCTGTTTCTTCGCCAATTCCGCCGGAGACAAGTCATAGGTTCGCCGCCCCACCATGGTTGGCAGCACTGCCAACACCTTGACATTGCGATTAACTTGCCCCTCAACCGCACCATCATCTAAAGTTTTTGCACTCAACACCACAAATACGGGATCATCCTTCAACAACTGTCCAAGCTTCTCTCGCTCCGAGCCATCAGCCGCCCGATTGAGTAGACTTCGACTTTCCAGCCGTTTACTCATTTCCACATATGAGCGCACAATCTTCTCATATTTTGAGATGACGTCCGGAGGTAGTGCAACGGCAGTCCCCTTTTTCTCTCGCCACCTTCCGTCCTTTCCTTTCTTTGCCTTGAAGAAAAATCTCTCGTATTTTTTGTCCTTATACAGGTCTTCTGCGTATTTATTGCGAGGCGCAGTCCGGCACGGAAATCCATGGGCAGCAAACTCCTCGCCTTCAATTGGAGCCCTGAAGAATCGCTCAAAGCCTCCTTCTTCACCGATATCTTCATTCCAGACATGGGTGACCATTATTTGTTTCCCTGACTTTCCGTACCATTTTGTCAACTTTACATACACCCATTTACCATGCTCGGTTCTATCCCTGAACTCCGACATGACTTCAGCCTCAGTTGGAAGCTCACCAGACTCCCCTGACTTAAGATTGGGGTGACCTTCTAACACAATAGTTCCAGCACCTTTTTCGACTGAATCCCTAAGCAACGCCATCTCGTTTTTATTTCCAGTTCCGTTCAGGATCTCAACCGCCCACCCCTGGATCTCGTCATCATAATATACGACACCCGGGAAGAGGTCGTTGGCCTGTGCGGGATCGACGCGGTACGTAAGGGGCTCATCATGTCCGGCAAACACCCTGAAACGGGAGCAGGTTAGCGTCTCAAATGCGCGAGATATCATCCCTTTGATCATTGTTGGCGGAACTATCGCTTTTCCGTTTACGTCAACAGGAAGAGAGACGCATGGCCTTCCTTGCTTATTGACCTCACGGCTCGATGAGGGCTCAGCACTCTGTTCACCAAACACGAGAGGTGTCTTGACGGTGATTTTCAGATCAACTGATCCTGACCATCTCTCGGCGGCAAGATGATCATGGGCAGGCGCGACATCATCCTCGAAGAGGTCGGAGGAGTAACCTTTTTTCTGAGCTTGTTCTCTCGGTACCGGAATCCGGTTGACGGCGGAGTGGAACGGTTGGAACGCGGTCATGTCAGCCCCACCTTCCGGTCATGAGCTCGTCGGTGAATACGGTGTTTCCGTACGTCTCCTCCACGGTGAAGACCTCGATGCTGTCCATGACGTCGCCTTTCTCTCCGTGCTGGAGGTAGCTGTTGTCCCGAACCCAGCAGTCGCTGCCGCCCGGGAGACCCTCGCGGGACGCGCTGACCACGATCTCTGCGGCCCCACTGCCGTTAAGCCACCGCAGCTCGTGGGCCAGGACGCCGTCCCCGCCGGCGACGTTGCCGCCGTCATCGGTCTTCTTGCCCATCACCCGCCACAGGCGCAGCTCGAAGACCGTGTCCAGGTCGATCTCCTGCTCCCGGGAACCGGTCTGGCCATTCTTCTCGATCAGGGTGGTGAGGCCGGAAGCCCCCGCCCTTCTCACCGAGTAGGCGCCGCTGGTCGTGTAGGCCACGCCGTTCATCTCGCCTCCCAGGTCCTCGGCGCGTTCAAGAACCCGTTGCAGCTCAGCGCCCCCGGGCTGCTCGGCTCCCGCGCCGGGCATGTCCTTCCAAACCGCCTCTCGCAACGGTTCCGGCTCCCACGTCTTCTCAGGCATCCCGCTCCTCCTTGTCCTCAAGCGGCCTCTCGCTGCTGCCCACCAGGTAGGAGGACCATCCCTCCCAGCCGGCTCCGGCTCTCGGATTCCTCTCGATCCCGGAGCTCACGTCCCTGAGCCCCTTCAGAATCCGCCGAGGAAGCGACTCGCCCGTCCCGTCCTCGGAGGCCTTGAGGGACCAGTTCTCGATCCCCAGGCCCTTGCCGCCGGTCACGGCCATGGCCTTGACCTCGACCTGTCCCATGCCCCGTGTGCCGCGGCTCCCCAGTGGGAGCGTCCCGGCGGCCAGTTCGGCGAGCACCAGCCCCAGGAGACAGAAGGCGGCGCGGCTGCGGTCCTCGCCCCGGCTGTCCTTCTGCCCATTCGGTTCCTCCAGGCCCGCCTTCGCGTTGGTCAGCAGCCGGTCGAGGTCGATCTCCAGGACGATGCTGTTCCAGGTGGAGTCGTAGACCTCCTCGCTGTAGAGCAACCCGTCCGCGACGCCGCCGGTCCACCGGTCGCCGGCGTTGTGCGTGACCTTGCGGCTCGGGCCGTCCTCGGCGGCGAGCGTGTCGAGGACCGTCAGCGCGCCACGGTGCGTCGTCGACCCGAACAGGTCCCGCACCAGGCTTGGATCCTGCGCCAGCTGCTCGTGGACGCCGGTGCCTGACCAGTCGGCCCCCGTGCTCGGGTCCTTCTTCGCCAGCAGGATGGTGCGGGCGATCCGCGTCGCCCGGGTCCGCAGCGCGCCGCGGACGGAGCTTCCGGGCAGCACGATCGGGTCGGTCTCCTCCGGGCCGGCGCGCAGGGGGCGGGCCGGCTTCGTCTCCTCAGAGTCCGCGCCCTCCGCCTCTTCCGACAATCCGTCTGCGGCCCCGGCGTCGGCCTCCTCCTGGGAGCCGTCATCCTGGGGCTCGGCCACGAGGATTCCGGTGGGACTGTCCCAGGTGATCTCGATCCGCATCCGGCCGCTGCCCCCGCAGTCCACGGGGGCGACGTCGACCGAGCGCCCGCCGGCGCCGGAGAGCCACTCCTCCAGGCCCGCCCGGCTGCCCGGCTCCGCCTTGGTGAGGGCCCAGGCTCTCTCCGAGTCGCTGAGCGCGACTCTCCCCCACCCGGCGTTCTGCCGGCCGCCGAAGGCGATCCTGCCGTCCTTGATGAGCCCGATGATGAGCGCGAAGAGCTTCTCGACCTGCTCCGGCCCGGGCGGGGCGACATCGCCCTGAGGCACCTCGACGCCGTCGGGCAGCCCGGCCTCCGCGGTGATGGTCAGGGCAAGCTCCTTGCCGCGGGGCAGGTACTCGTGCTCGAACAGCGCGGTGTCGCCGGCCGAGCCCCAGTACCGGTCGATGGCGTTGCCCATCCGGGTCGGGAGCACAATCTTGTGCTCCCCATTCCTCTCATAGCCCTCGGTGGGCAGCTCGACCGTGTGCACGGTGATCGCCGAAGCCCGCAGCGGCGCCGCCGAACCGGCCCCTCGGGTTCCGTCATCGCCCCACAGCTGCCGCAGCTCGCGTTCGGTCGGTCCGACGGCGCCGCCGTGCTCCTCGAGGAATCGCTGGCAGGCGGCTCGCAGGGCGCCCTTGACGGAGCGCCCGGTGAGGACCGGACGACCGTGACCGTCGCGCGCGAATCGCCGGGCGACGGTGGTCCGTCTTGCCTTGGACTTCTTCTTGCCGTCTTCGGTGGCGTCATCGAGTTTCTCGGAATCGCTCGCCGGCGTGGACTCATCGTCGCGAGAGTCGACGGCTCCACGCCGGCGGTCGACCACCTCGTCGATGCCTCCCGAGTGGAGGGGCGCGTCCGTCACCAGGTGGACGGTGAGCTCATAGCGGGTCACGCTCATCGCTGAGCCTCCTTCGATGCCGCAGCGCCATCAGCGGTCGGTGCGAGGTCCTCCCCGTGAAGGCTCCTCAGTGTGAACGTCTCCTTCTCCAGCAGGGGGTGCCCGACGACGAACCGTCCGAAGCCCTGCGCCCGCAGCTCCCCGATACCGACGGCCGCCAGGGCCGCCAGCCTCTCCGGGGCGGTGGTTCTCACCTTGAGGACCGAGCCGGCCTGGATGGCCATGCGGGTGGCCCGGGGCTGGTGGCTCGCCGCAGACCAGGAGTCCACGCGCCGGTGCCTGACCCCGGCGTTGAAGCGCGTCTCGTCCGCCTCGGCGAGCTCGATGGGGGCGCCGGCCCGCGCGAAGGCGGCGAGCAGGTCGGTCAGGCTCCCGCCCGGGCCGAGCCGGGATGAGCGGGCCAGTACGTCGGAGGTGAACCAGATCGTCGTGTCCTCGGCGTCGACCACCTGGGGCGCCGGGCTCGGCGCGAAGGCCGAGAGGGTGCACTCGGTCTCCCCGAAGGTGCCGCTGAGGCGACGCGCCCCGAGGCGGGCCCGGTACCCGGTGCCGGCGAGGGCCTCCAGCTGCTCACCGATCCGCTGGTACAGACGGGTTGAGACCGTCACCGTCGCCTGGAGGCTCAGGCCCGCCGGGAGCGCCCGCACCAGGTAGAGCTGGCCGTCCCTGGCCGCCCCGGTGGCGGCGTCGTGCGCCGTGGACTGCCGCCCGATGAGCGCCGGGGCGCCCTTCGCGCCGGCGGCCGGGAAGACGTATCCATTGCGCAGCGGCTTGTGGACCTCGTTCTCGGGCTCCTCGGCGCACATCCGGTTGCAGACACGCATCTCCTCGTCGCCCTCGCCCTCAGCCGTCTTGGGCTCCTGGCTCTCGGCTCCTTGGCCGACCTTGGGGCTGGAGAACACCAGGGGCATCGGCAGCCCGCGCTCCCCCTGGTAGGAGACGACGCCGTCGGAGACGAGCAGCTCCCCGTTGACGACGGCGTCGCGGACCGCCTGGACGAGGGCCTCCGATGCGCCGGGGGCCTGGGCGACGGTGCGCGTGATGAGCCGGTGCACCCAGGGCAGCAGGACGGTGCCGCGCAGGAAGTCCAGGGAGCGGATCTCGTTGGACATGGGGACCTGGTAGGAGACCACCGGGGTTCGCAGGTCGACCGTCAGGGTCGCCTCGTGGAAGGCGCCGGCGGCGGTGGATGCACGGCTCGTCTGAAGGACCGGGGCGGCCGCAGCGGCCGCGTCCGCCGCGGGAGGCTGCGGTGCGCCGCGCCCTTTCCACCTGCCCAGCTGTGTGCGGCACCAGTCCTTGACGGCCCGGGCGTCACCGGGTTCGTGGTCGGCGTGGATGAGGACGTCGCAGACGCCGTCGCCGGCCGCCCGGTTGGAGCCGATTGCGCGCACCAGCAAGCCCGAGAGGGCCAGGAGGAGCTCGGCGGCGTCGCGCTGCTCGTCGCTCCAGGTCAGGGGGCGTCCGTCCCTATCGACGTCGGACAGGGTGACCTCGCCGCGCAGTCGGCAGGCGCCGGCGCGTTCGAAGATCCTCAGGAAGTCCTCGCGCGCTGTGCCGGTCCTCTCGTCGATGGACAGGGAGATGACCTCGTGGATGAGGTCGGTGGGGTCGGCCGGTGGGTCGATGAGCCTGGCGTCGGAGAAGGTGACGAGTCGCGGCGCCAGGTCGGAGCCGAACAGTGCGGAGGCGAAGGCGCGCCAGGAGCGGCCGGAGCCGTCGTCGAGGGCCTGGGCCGCGAGGAGCGACTGCTCCCGCACGACGCCGGCGAGCACGGTCGCGCGCACGATCGGCAGGCCGCGCTCGTCCTTCTCGACGACGGAGTCCACGCCGCCGGCGACGCCGGTTCCGGTGGTGACGCCCCAGTCGGAGTGGAAGGTGACCGACAGGGGGAAGGAGGTCGGGGATGAGGGGCTCATTCGGTGGCCTCCGATGCTGTGTTGGGGGCCTCCCCCAGGCTGGGGAAGAAGGAGGGCGGGAGGAGGTCGGAGAGCTCCAGGAGGTCGAACATGGCGCCCAGGCCGCCCAGCTCGGTGTCGATCCAGGTGCCGATCTCCTCGCGGGCCGCCTCCCACTCGTTCCAGGCGTTGACGAGCGACGGAGGGACCCAGTCCTCCTTCTTCTCAGACGCCTCGGAACCCGGAATCTCGCGGTCCCCGGCCTCAGCGGTCGGAGCGTCCGTCACGTCGTCGTCACGATGAGCGGCTCGTTCCCGCACCGCGGCGGACAGCAGCCCGCAGATGCGCGCCGCCCGGGTGCGTGGGAACGGTTCGAGGACGGTCTCGTTTCGGCTCTCGTCGGTGCTGCCGAGGGGCACCCCCTTGAACCGGGCGACGCGCTGGCAGGTCGCCTCCCAGGGCTCGTGGCGAAGGTCGTTCGGCGAGGAGTCGGCGGATGTGCTGTGCTCGCCGTCGCCGGAGCCGGCGGTTCTGGAGCCGTCGTCGCGGGTGCTCACGGCCGACGACGTCTCGTCGTTGAGCAGGCGGAAGGGACGGGTGGTGAAGCTCTCGTAGCCGCGTATGGCCTCGTCGGGGTCGAGGACCGTGGTGTCGAACAGGACGTGGTAGTCGAGTGTTGAGCACGGCGGGCACGCCGTCTTGCCGACTTTCTTGGCGCGACCAACCAGTTTCTCGGCCAGCTCGTAGGCGATGTGGAAGGGGAAGTTGCGTTTGACGATGGCGACGCCGGCAGCGGCGGTCATGGGGCCGGTGTCCTGGCCCTCGGGCGGGGTGAGGTAGCACAGGATCGGGTCGTTGCCGGTGGCCTCCTCGTAGTGACGGAGGTAGGCGGCGGCGAAGGGGAGGGCGTAGTCGCCGCTGGTGATGACGGTGACGTCGTCACCACCGAGGATCACCGGGACGACCGGGATGACAGTGTGCCCCCGCCCGGCCCGGTCGTCATCATGTTCGGACAGCTCGTCGATTCGCGTCCATGCTGCGGCGAAGGCGTGCTCGACTGCGTTTTGCAGGCGCTTGTTGACCGCCCGAAGGAAGCGCCGCAACGCGTCGGGGTCATCGCGGTCGCAGCCGACCTTGGCTTTGAACACGCCTGGGGCGACACGGTCCTTCGAGGAGTTGAGCTCCTTCATGATGCCGCCGACGCCGTTGCCGTCGATGTGGATGACAGCGACCTTGGACAGGAAGGCGTAGTCGCCGGAGTCGATGTCTGAGTCAGCGGTGCTGCTGGCGTCCGGGTTGGACTGGATGGCGTGCTCAAGCGGACGGAGCTCCTCTGCTCCCTGCGCGATACTCTCCTCAGGTGACGGCCTGCCCTCATCACCCACCGGCTCGATGCCCTCAACGAAAACCTGGTGGAGCTTCTTGGCCAGCATCGTCGGGTCGCGGGTGAGAAGCGCCTGCTTGTCTGAGAGGTCGGAGCTGCGATCGACCCCCTTGTCCAGGAGATCGAGCCGTGCCTGGTACGCCCCGTAGCGCCGGACGCGCGAGGCCAGCGACAGCGCGTCCTGGCGATCATCCTTGGCCTCGTCCCAGGTGGCCAGCGGCGGGGAGGCGGGCAGGGAGGAGTCCTTGGCCCGGCTGAGGAACGGAAGCTGGGAGAAGCGCGCCTCGGCGGGCGGGCGTTGGAGGGCGTAGCGGGCTGCTTCCGCGTGGATCTCCTTGAGTGCGCTCTCGGTGACGTAGACGGGACCGGACTGCCGATCGGAAGGAGTGGGCAGGGAGATGAAGACGCCGGAGACGTCCATGCCCGGCGCCTTGGCGAGAGCCGTACGCGTCACGGCGCCGATGACGTCCTTGGCCTGTTGGGCTGAATCCACCAGGAAGATGACCTTGCCGGAGGACGTGGAGACCCACTGGGACTCGTGCGGTTCTCGGCCGTCGGGCAGTCCGCGAGCCGCGCACCAGGCTGCGGCCGCGCCCTTAGCGAGAAGCTCCTGCGCAGTCCATTGCTCGAGCTTGGTCAGCAGGGAGGACGCTCCGACGCTGTCCCGCAGCCGCGGCGAGGAGAAGATGAAGCGCTGATTCCCGTTGGTTTCAAGCATGACAAGGTGCATCGTCAACTCCGTTCGTACGGTGGCGCGGCTGTGGGCCCCGGGATAGTCTTACCAGACATCCGGTTGGCGTGGCGAGCGTTCACCCAGAACAATGACGTCCTTGACAAACATTGCCATGCGGGTTTATGGTCGCCGGTTTTCCCCGCTACCCCAACAACACGCAACAACATCCAACCTTGTAAAAACTCTGCGCACCTGCCGCGGGTGTGGCACTGTTACGGGGCAGGCGACCGCCTCTCAACCAGCCCGCCGAGTAAACAGTCAGGCTGCAGCAGAGTATGCCGACGCGAGCCTCATTTCCAGCACCTCAAGGGTGCGCCCGCACCATTCAAAGGAGAAGAGTCAATCATGCTGCTTGTTCATATCGCAGGTACAGCAGATCTTGGGATCCCATTAAAGAAGGGGAATCGCAAGCGCGCCCAAGAAGATATTGAGGATGACTTGGCGTCTCGCCTGGCCGAGCTTAACTCCCAAAGAACTTCCTCCGGCATCGCATCCCGGCTTCTGGAACTGAGCTTCGACCACCAGATAGACATCGACACCGACGAAGAAGACGCTTCGACACCCCCCGGCAGCGCACTGAAGAAAGAGATACGAGCCCTGTCGAGACTTGCAACCAAAGACGTCAGCCAGGCAGATATTCTTATCATCGGCGCCGAAGGGGGACGCACCCCCACAGACCAGCTCGCACGCTCTCTCGCTCATCAGCTCAGCGAGATTTCTGACGACATATCGGCTTTAGCCGGAGTGGATGACATCCACATCGAATCCTGCATTTTACCAGACCTTACGGTTAACCAGGCGAGCACCGAGCTACTGGAACATACAATAGGTTTACATAACGGGCACATTCTTCTGCCCATTGGGAGTGGGGCAAGTAAAATATTCTCAGAAGCTGCCGGTGTCGCTGCATCCACGCACCCGGATGGCTGGTCTCTTGTCCTGATTGACCGCACAGCAGATGACCCCGACGCACAGGACGCACCACCACTCATCGACATGTCAGTCCGCGCCGACCCAGCCAGGGGATGGCTCATGGGACTCGGACTACCGACGATTCTGAAGATGTCATCTCCCACTCCAGACGAAGAGGTCAATATAGCCGCCGAATCGGTTGAAAGGGTCATGGGAGAATCGAACACCTCGCCCACCCCTCACGATTTCGCTCAGATAGTTTTGGCGGACGTCTCGCGAGGTGACCTTGCAGCCGGTATGGCCGTTCGGTCCTGGATCATTGCTGAGTACCGACGGCGTTTACAGGAGTACAACGACTCCAACGGTCTTAACATCTCCGACGTATCACTCGCAAGCAAAGGGAGACCTTTGACGGTAGGGGAATCCATAAGAAAGGCGAAAAGAAATCCTTGCCCGCCAAATGACTGGCTTGCCGCACAGTCCGACCTCAACGACCTCGGCGTTGACGCAACTCATCATTTCGGCACGCCGAGTTCAGCAACCGACCCAAGCCAATTTTTGGACATCGTCCGGCACGCACTAGGAGAACCACCATCCTGGTTAAGCTGGCCATCGGAACAAGTGTGCTTCCTTACAACCAAGGGGCTTGATGGGCGTCTTCCGCTCATCGACTCACTTCTTCTTCAGCCTCCCGCAGAGATTATCAGTAGATCCTGCTCTGTTCCCCCACCCCTGCAGGTCAACACCTTTATTGCATGCTCTGAGAAGTCCTGGACCGCCGGGCATGACGTAGCCGAAGACATCAGAAACGATAGACTGGATCGCCTCCCTTCCTGGGAACCGACAGGAAATGGCGTAACAATTGTTGTCAACTATGGCCCCTCCACAACCGACAACGGAGCTCAATCCCATGAGATTGAAGCGACGATGCGAGATCTTAAAGCAGAGGCTATCAGTTGGATTGCCCGGCTGCCGAAATCCCCTCGCGCCATTATTGTGACGAACCTTGGAGAAAAACCCATCTTCATCACACTCCTTCAGGCCGCACAGGAGTTTGGTTCGGCACACGGAATTCCGGTGTTCTTGGCGTCCAAGGAAGATAACAGCGCGTCCTTGCAGTTCCACCAGCTCGGGCTTGACAAGGACACCCGCCAGGCCCTCCTGGACGCAACTGAGTATTGCCTGAACCGCTTCGATCTTTTGTCTGCCAGCAGGCTTCTTGCCTTGGGCAGCCCCGAGATGGGCAAGTTATCCAACACTGCTACTGAACTAGCAAACCAACTTGTCGAGGCCGTCAATGCCGCCGATCTTGACAGCTTCGCGGGCACCGTTCTGGGAGCAATGGAGGCAGCTTCAAACTTGATCGCAGGTCTTCCTTCTGACGCTCAGGCGCGCATCATCACCATCATCGCAGAACTCGTGAACATTCCAGATCGCAATCGCCCCAAGGGCTTCATCCAGCCTCGCGTCATGGCGAACAACAAGAACGATTCCGGAAAAACGGATCTCAAGGCAGAATCTGCCGCACACCTTCTAGGTCTCCTTGTAAGGGCGCGTAACAAGCTCCCGATTACTCATGGCAATCAGTCGCTTGCGGAGATCATGCCGACTGTCCTTGAGAACTACCAGCAGCGCGATACCTGCACGTACCCAGCCCTCCTCCGTTTCGCCATTAACGCGGTCGAGGCCGAGCACAATGTGTCGGCCGGGGATTGGGGCCGTCGGTTCCATTCACTGCGGGGCCAGGTGAAGGCGCTGGGGAAGACTGGCGACGGGGAGAAGCCGTGACCGGTACCGGTCCCCAGTGCGGCTGCGACCCACCGTAGAGCCTCGTCAATCTCACGCCGCATGACGTTGTCCTCGACCTCGGAGCAGGGAGAGGGCTCGATCTGGCAGCTCCACCGGCTCTCGCAGACCTGGGTGGCCTACGCAGGGTCCCATGGGTGCTCCTTCTGTCAGGTTCAGCAGGGAGGGTTCTTCCCGCTGGCCCAGGTTGAGGGGCGTTTCATCGAGGCGATTCTGCTCATGCTGCTTCAGCGCTTCCGGGCCTCCTCGCTCATGGCTCGTCTGGCCGACGTTCAGCCGCGTGCTGCGGATGAGGTGGATCGTGTCATCGAGCTCGACTCGGAGGCGGTCGGGTTCGTCGTCTCCGAGCAGTGGACCATGATGACCGACGCCGACAGACAGCTCGACGCCTTCCTGACCTACCTGCTGGACACTTACCGGATTCCTCTGCTGGTTGAGGAGGCCAGAGATCAGGCGCACAGGCTCCGCGAGAACGTACTGATGCGCATCGGCCGCGCCGACCAGAAGGCCGAGGAGGAGCGCGCCCGCTCCACGCGAGTCATGGAGATCGCCTTGGCGGTCCTGACCTTCATAGGCCTGCCGCTGAGCGTGTTCCTGGAGATCTGGTCCAACTGGGAGGCCGCCAAGGGTATCGCGGTCCGGCACCAGAGCATCGGCGGCTGGGACGCGGGATGGGGGTGGATTCTTGGCTTCGGTCTTATCGGGTCGGTCCTCATCGGCGGTGGGATCTGGCTGATTGTTGACAAGGTGGGCGGCCGGGTGGCTCGGCGTGGGAAACGCTCCTGACGCCGAGTCCAGAGCCCGGTTCCACCTCCACCACACCAGGACGTGTCCGCAGTCACAGACGGGAACGTCGACCTTTTGGCTTGACGTCGTTGGAAGCTGGTGGCTGAAGGTGCCCGAGGGGGCGTCGGTGGCGCTTGGCGCCAGGACGCCGAAAAGTGGTTAAATAGGGGCCGTGCCGGCCGGTCCCGCGGGGTGCCTGCGGAGCCGGTGGCGCCCCCCCCGGAAACGGCGCAACGACGCCGCTCCCAGAGGCAGGGGTCAGAAAGCACCCAGCACCAGAAGGTGCATTAAGACTAGAACATTCATGAGGTCTCACGTCCCAGTCACACGTCAGAAAGCACCCAGCACCAGAAGGTGCATTAAGACCGCTCGACCTCCACCGAGCCAGGCGCCGTAAACCCGTCAGAGAGCCCCCAGCACCAGAAGGTGCATTAAGACGAAGGTCCTGAGTGTGTCGAAGCCGATCCAGCCGTCATGTCAGAAAGTACCCAGTACCAGAAGGTGCATTAAGACTCACTCTCAAACTGTGAGAACTGGAGCGGCACGTCGGTCAGAAAGTACCCAGCACCAGAAGGTGCATTAAGACTGGTACACCCACCCAGGCAGCTACAGCAACCAGCCAAAGTCAGAAAGCATCCAGCACCAGAAGATGCATTAAGACTGAGGTATTCACCTCCTCTCCTCCGAAGTTTCGGCGTCAGAAAGCACCCAGCACCAGAAAGCCTATTGACGGAACTTACAGTCCATCTTCATCTCCTTAACGAGCTGGACGGCCAGGCGGCTCGGCGGAGGAAACGCTCCTGACGCTGAGTCCAGAGCCCGGTTCCACCTCCACCACACCAGGATGTGCCCGCAGTCACAGGCGGGAACGTTGACCTTTTGGCTTGACGTCGTTGGAAGTTGGTGGCTGGAATGGCCTGAGGGGGTGTCGGTGGCGCTTGGCGTCAGGACGCCGAAAGGTGGTTAAATGGGGGCAGTGCTGGCCGGTCCCGCGGGGTGCTTGCGGAGCCGGTGGCGCTCCAGCCCCTGGAAGTGGCGCAACGACGCCGTTCCCAGAGGCAGGGGTCAGAAAGCACCCAGCACCAGAAGGTGCATTAAGACCTTGGAATTGATCGTGCTCATCTATCTCACCTCCTCGTCAGAAAGCACCCAGCACCAGAAGGTGCATTAAGACTGAGAACCTCGCGCCTATATGCCCTAACGCGTCAGAAAGCACCCAGCACCAGAAGGTGCATTAAGACTGGTAACGAGAATCTCATATTCGGCAACGGTGCGGGGTCAGAAAGCACCCAGCACCAGAAGGTGCATTAAGACCCAGTAGTCGACCTCCTTCTTTCCGTTGACGACCTGGTCAGAAAGCACCCAGCACCAGAAGGTGCATTAAGACGAACCTCCGAGCGACACCCGAGTGGACCCCAATCAGTCAGAAAGCACCCAGCACCAGAAGGTGCATTAAGACCGTTGTTCCTTCTTTGCATGGTATCTCCTTCCATGGTCAGAAAGCACCCAGCACCAGAAGGTGCATTAGACCATTTATCCACGCCTCGGTGGCCCTGAGGTACTCCAACCAGAAAGCCCCCAGCACCAGAAGTGCCTATTTACGGGGCTTGCCGTGAGGTGGTTGCCAACAGCGCCAGAAAACGGCCAGTCCAACCGCCAGTCCCTTGAACAGGCCCTCCAAGCCGACCCGAACCACCCCACCACCACGGGCGCCGTCCTCCTCGACGACCACCAAGGCCTCCACCCCAGGTGGATTCGTGCCAGGTGAGCTCGCAGGATTCCAGCAAACATCACGCAGTCGAAACGCCTACAGCGCAGGGAACGGCCAGCAGACGCAAAGCCAGGCGGCCGCGCCAAGGAGCCCAGCCGCCCGCTCGTCACCCACTCACGGGACACAGTCAACGCGTCGGCAGACCAACATCCATGTCCCACACCAGCATTGCTTCAGCGGCGACGCAGAGGCAGGGCCATGACGCCACCGAAAGAACAGTTGCCAACGCCAGCCTTTAACTTATAACTTAAGTACGTGACTACGATTCAGGAGGCCCGGCGCAGCCTAGGCGTTGCGCAGAGTGAGCTAGCACAACGCCTAGGGGTTTCTGCCGCCTCCGTATCTCAGACCGAGACACGAGAAGCGCGAGGCGACATTACGTTGCGCACGCGCGCCCGCTATCTCAGCGCGCTGGGCTTGGAGGATCTCGGGATCGTGGCCCCACACATCCCCGACAACACAACGCCCCTCCCCGACCTCGACCCCGGTATCACCAGCATCACTCCGGACAGCGCTGCGGCCTCCAGCCGCTCACGACGCCGCAGCCTCATGCTCCACCGACTGGTCGATGCATCCATCAACTGGTCGGAGACGTCATCCTGGCACCCACAAGTTGTCACCGGAATCGCACGCAATGAACACTCGGTTCAAGGGACGCTGCACCGGTCGGCTCTCGAACGCTGGAAGTCATGGATAGAGTCAGGCGACATCGAAACGATGCGTGAACGCATGTGCGCCGAAGACGAGGACGCCTGCCTGCTCCGAGACGTCTCCCCCATGGCGGGATTTCTCAGCGCACCCCAACGCCAGGCCGTCATCTACTGGGAGAGGAAGCACTATGCAGCGTGAGCAGTTCTACCACGCCATTCGTACAGCCTGCACAATCATCAACAGAAGCGAGGTGACCGTCCTCGGCTCACAGTCCATCCTCGCCTCCTTCTCCGAGGACGAACTGCCCGAACGCGCCACACTATCTCGCGAGATCGACATTCTTCCCATCGACGACAACCCTGAAACCGTCAAAGAACTGGCGGATCTCATTGAGGGAGTCGCTGGCGAGCTTTCTCCTTTCGAGCAACTTCACGGCTTCGCAATCGACGGCGTCGACGATTCCACCGCGATCCTCTCTTCCGGATGGAGAGACCGCCTCATAGCTGTTTCAGGACCTGCAACTTCTCTTCCCGGAAGCACACTAAGTAACACAGGCTATTGCCTGTCACCAGAAGATCTGTGCGTCGCAAAATTGTGTGCCAACCGCGACAAGGACAGAGAATTTGTCGGCGCATTGCTGGACGCCGCAATCGTCAATCCTTATGACGTCATGAACCTTCTCGAACTCCTCGACGAGCAGCACGAAGAAGCCAAGGCACGAGCACAGTCCTTTCTTCATCACTGGAAAGACAGTAAAACATCAAGGTCCAGACCAACCGCAGGCTGCGGATGAGGTGGATCGTGTGATCGAGCTCGACTCGGAGGCGGTCGGGTCCATCGTCTCCGAGCAGTGGACCATGATGACCGACGCCGACAGACAGCTCGAGGCCTTCCTGACCCACTTGCTGGACGGCCAGGCGGCTCGGCGTGGGAAACGCTCCTGACGCCGAGTCCAGAGCCCTGCTCCATCTCCACCACAGCAGGTTGTGGCCACAGTCACAGGCGGGAACGTCGACCTTTTGGCTTGACGTCGTTGGAAACTGGTGGCTGAAGGTGTCTGAGGGAGCGTCGGTGGCGCTTGGCGTCAGGACGCCGAAAAGTGGTTAAATAGGGGCGGTGCCGGCCGGTCCCGCGGGGTACTTGCGGAGCCGGTGGCGCTCCACCCCCTGGAAATGGCGCAACGACGCCGTTCCCAGAGGCAGGGGGTCAGAAAGCACCCCGCACCAGAAGGTGCATTAAGACACGCTTCGTCTCCCAGCGTCGTTGTTCATGATGGTCGTCAGAAAGCACCCCGCACCAGAAGGTGCATTAAGACTTAGCCTCCCTCATGTAGGAGGACCACACGATGATTGTCAGAAAGCACCCCGCACCAGAAGGTGCATTAAGACAGTCTCAAGCGTGCCTGACACAGACATCAGATCGTGACGTCAGAAAGCACCCAGCACCAGAAGGTGCATTAAGACCTTTCTGGCTTCTTCGCGCATGGAACGGCTGTCCCATGTCAGAAAGCACCCAGCACCAGAAGGTGCATTAAGACATCAGTGCGACCCGCGGATCCGGAACCAGGAACCTGTCAGAAAGCACCCAGCACCAGAAGGTGCATTAAGACGTCACGTAGTCCAGCACTTTCTCCCCGTTGTCGTGTCAGAAAACACCCAGCACCAGAAGCGCCTATTCACGGGGCTTACCGTGCGGTGGTTGCCAACAGCGCCGGAAAACGGCCAGTCCGACCGTCAGTCCCTTGAACAGGCTCTCCGAGTCACCCCGAACCACCCCGCCACCACGGACGCCGTCCTCCTCGACGACAACCAAGACCTCCACCCCAGGTGGATTCGTGACAGGTGAGCTCGCGCGATTCCACGAAACGTCACGCAGCCGAAACGCCTCTACCGCAGGAGCCGGCCAAGCAGACGCAAACAAAAGCGAGCGGCCCCGAGAAACTCGGCATCCGCCCACTCGCCGCTCATTCCTCGCCCGCCCACGAGCGGGCAGACAGTCATGCGACCAGGCGGCCGGGCCGACAACAGCCCAGCCAAGCCCGCCCCGCGCGCCGCCCCCGCTTCAGACGCGGCGCAGACGCAGGATGACGAGGCCGCCGGACAGCAGGATCGCCGCCACGGACAGCACACCGATCGCCACACCCGTCACCGGCAGCCACCGCTCCCGGACACTCTGGGCGGAAGGCCGCTCAGCGGCGCTCGTGAGCCCCTTCGCGTCCTGGCTGCTACCAGCACCCACCACGACCTCGTTGTGGTCACCGTCCCCGGCCCCACCCGCGGACTGCGCGCCGGAACTTGCGCCATCCGGCACCGAGCCGCCATTGGAGGACGGGGCCCCCGCAGCCGGGCCCTGCTGAGCCCTCTGCTGAGGCGAGGCCGACGCCGAGGCTGCCGGGGCCGGCGTCGCAGCGCCACCCCCGGCACCCGCACCGCCACCGGCACGCTGCTGATCCGCAGGCGCGGCCGCGCCATCAGCAGGAGCGGGCCACTGCGGGCGCGCCACCAAAGCCACCTCAGCCATCATCTGCGCATCCAGGGTTTGCGCCTGGGCGGTGCCCGTCGAGGCCCGCACAACCTGGTTGTTGCCGACATAGATGCCGACGTCGTAGACGTTCCCGAACACCGTGGACTGGGCGGGAGCCGAGCCGGAACCACCCTGCCCCCCGGACAGGGGGTTGGAGAAGAAGACAATGTCCCCGGGGCTGATCGAGCCGTCCGTGTTCAGCCACAGACGCCCCTGGGAGTGGAACCAGCCGGCCAGGTCGTCCGGCTTCCAGCTCCCGGAAAGGTCCTGCCCGACGTCGGCCCGGTAGCCGACCTGGGTGTTCTGGTCCGCCGCATACGTCGTGTGCGAGTAGTCCCAGCCGGAGAGCACCATGCCCACCAGGGCCGAGGACGTGATCGCGTACGGGGCAGGGCCACTGGCACGCGCATTCGCCCCCGACAGCGGCGTAGGACGCGACGCATCCGACACCAAGGACCCCCCGGCGTTGACGAAGGACTGGGTCCGGGCCACCACGTCATTAGCGGCGGCACCATCCGGGCCGGCGGCCGCAGAGGCGGGGAGCCCCTGCGGCACGGCCCACTGGCCATCAGCCAGCATGACCGAGACGGCGCCCAACGCGCCCCCGGGACTGACACCCTCCACGTTGTAGGTCAGGCCGCCACCATCACCGGGCGCCTCGTCACCGAGAGTCGTCAGAGTGCCCGAAGCACCGCTGACCTGCGCCATCTCAGCAACCGTATTAAACGTGTTGACGGAGGTCGGCTCCGCGGACACCGGAGCCATCATGGGGATGCTCAGCGAGGACGACAGCACCACCGCACCGGCGAGACCAACCAGCCTCGGAGCGCGTCGACGCACAGCCTTCTTCACTGTTACCAACAGTCCTTCCACGTCACCCGCCGGGAGGGGCATCCACCGGCGACCTGCACTTGTTATCTTAACGTAACGTACGCGACTCCGACCACCTTGAAAAGGGGGCACATCGCAGTTCGCGGGCCCCTTGACCGCCGCCCGACGACGGCGCCCAGGTGCCACATCCCGTTATTTTTCCGTCTTACCCTCAGGTTGCGTCAAGGTTGACCTGGATCAGTCAACCCCCGTAGACCTCAGGGCGCAGCGTACCGATGAACGGCAGGTTGCGGTACCGCTCGGCGTAGTCCAGCCCATAGCCGACGACGAACTCCGTAGGAATATCGAAGCCGACGTACTTGACGTCCACCTCAACCTTGGCGGCGTCGGGCTTGCGCAGCAGCGTGGCGATCTCCACCGAGGCCGCGCCGCGGGAAGACAGGTTGCCCAGCAGCCAGGACAGGGTCAGCCCGGAGTCGATGACGTCCTCAATGATGAGGATGTGACGGTCGGTGACGTCGGTGTCCAGGTCCTTGAGGATGCGCACCACGCCGGAGGACTTGGTGCCCGAGCCGTAGGAGGACACCGCCATCCAGTCCATCGGGGCACTCATGTGCAGCCGGCGTGACAAGTCCGCCATGACGTAGACGGCCCCCTTGAGCACGCCCACGAGCAGAGGGTCGCGACCGGCGTAGTCCGCGTCGATCTGCGCGGCCATCTCATCGAGGCGCTGCCCGATCTGCTCCTCGGTGATGAGAACCTGCTGAAGGTCCGATCCCATGTCCGTGGCGTCCATACGCCCTGCCTTCCTCATGTGTCGTCATAACTGCGCGGGCCCACCGGGGCCGGGGAGGCCACCGGTCCGCGCCGACGCCATAAGCCTGCCACAACGGGCCGCGACCTGGCACTTCAGCTGATGCGACGCACCCACACGTCGGGGCGGGCGAGCTCAGCCGGCGTGGGCAGCAGCTCGGGATCAGCCCACACGGCGTTGAGCCCCTCGTGCCCGATACGGGTCACGACGCTGCGCACGAAGGCGGCGCCGTCGGCGTACTGGGCCTCCTTGGCCTCCAGGCCCATGAGCCGGTGCAGCAGGAGCGAGCCCAGTCCGGGGCCGGGGCCGATGCCGCCGTCGGCCGCGCGGCTGCGCGAGAGCACGGCCCGAAGCCGGTGGACCGACGGCATCCGGTTGGGGTGCACGTCATCGAGGACCACCTCGGCGTGCCCCTCCAGGAAGGTCAGCGCGGCCGCCAGGGAGGCGACCTCGGCGCGATCCGTGACGTTCATCAAACCCTCGAGCACCCGCCCTCGGCCCGCGCGCGCCGCAAGGCGCACCGCCCGGCCTCGCCGTGGCCGACTCCCCCGTCCTCGCGAGCTCTCGCCCCCAGCGCCGTCGGCACCCCCGTACACGGCCTCGACGACGGCGCCGATCACCATGCGCATGGAGTCCGACAGGTAGGGGCCGAGCCAGGGCGCGGCGGCCAGCTGGACGGCGTGGGTCATCTCGTGCAGGCAGACCCAGGCGGGCAGGTCGAGCATGTCCAGGTCCATCTGGCGGCGCACCGCCAGCACGTTGGGGGCCACGAGCAGGAGGTGCGGCGACGCCGCCCCGTCCCAGCCTGCGCCTGTCGTCACGTCACGGGCCGGCGCGGTGGCGGGCGCCGCGAC